>JAGAXP010000287.1 GCA_017940955.1 Oribacterium sp. | reverse complement strand
TGTTGTTTATCTACCAAATTCAGCACCTCACTTAATCCCCCTTCCAGTAAAAGTTCTTACTGAAAGGATACATCATTTCGAGTTGTGAGTGACTGAATTTTCAATGAGCCATCTGACTTATTTTTAAATTAGCAGATACATCAGTGCAATCAGTCCATTCTTTGGAATTGTTGAGCCGCTGAAGGTAACACACCTGCTGTTTGTAAACTTGGTTATGGATAGCTTGGGAGCAATCATGCTCGGAAATGAGCCTGCTCTTGAGAAGTACATGAAGGAGAAGCCGAGACGCAGAGATGAGAGCATTGTAAGTAAATCAATGGCTCTTCAGATTGGCATTATGGCAATATGGATGACAATCATTAGTTTCTGCTTCCTTAAATTGCCTATCTTTGCTGAAATACTTGGTTCGCAGGAAAAATTGTACACAGCGTACTTTGTTCTCTTTGTAGTAGCCGCATTGTTTAACGGATTCAATGTTCGTGACAATGGATATGGCATCTTCAAAGGATTAAAAGACAATCCCGGATTCATGAAAGTATGGATCATAATCGTACTGGTACAGGCTTTAATTGTTAATGCTGCGTTGATCCCATTAGAAGCTTTTAAGTGGATAGGATCAATGTTTAGCTGCACTCCTTTTGGGGTTACAGGATGGATTATCGTAATTGCTCTTGCATTTACTATGATTCCTGTGGATTTACTTAGAAAAGCTATAACAAAGAGCAAATAATGAAGAAAAAACAGGAGGAGCAGTAACATGGCTATCAACTTATCAAAAGGTCAGAAGATCAATTTGCAGAAGTCGTCACCATCATCAGGATTAGGGGAAATTCTGGTTAACCTTAATTGGAATTCAAAGCCTGCCAATCAGGGATTCTTAAAGGGGCTGTTTGGGGGCGGATCTTCCGGAATAGATCTTGATCTCGGATGCCTTTATGAATTGAATGACGGAAGAAAGGGCGCAGTGCAGGCATTAGGCAATGCTTTCGGCTCTCTTACAAATCCGCCTTTCATCTCTTTGGATGGCGATGACAGAACGGGTGATTCTGTCGGAGGAGAGAATCTTCGCATTAACGGAAATATGGTATCACAGATTCGAAGGATTCTTGTATACACCTTTATTTATGAGGGCGTTGCAAACTGGCAGCAGGCAGACGCTGTTGTAACAATAAAGTACCCTGGCGCTGAAGATATTATTGTGAAGATGGATACGTTCAATTCGTCTCAGAAGATGTGCGGACTTGCACTTTTCCAGAATGTGAACAATGAAACGTTCAGCGTTGAAAAAATCGTTCAGTTCTATCCGGGGCATCAGGCTCTTGATCAGGCATACGGCTGGAATATGAGATGGACACCCGGAAGAAAAGACTGATAACTAAAATTCATTCTATAAAGGAGGTTGCAAAATGAGTATAAACTTGCAGAAAGGTCAAAAAATCGACCTTACCAAAGGCGGAGGCGGACTTAGCCGTATTATGGTCGGATTAGGCTGGGATGAGGCACAGCCTGCACCACAGCAGAGTGGCGGTGGATTCTTTGGACTTTTTAAATCTCAACCACAGCAACAAACACAGGATATTGATTGTGATGCATCCGCCATCCTTTTGAATGCCAACGGGAAACTGTATGGAAGAGAAGCGAATGATTGCTGTGTATATTTTGGAAACTTGTCGCATTACAGCGGAGCAATTCAACATCAGGGCGATAACCTGACAGGTGCGGGCGATGGCGATGATGAGCAGATTATGGTCGATCTGAACCGAGTTCCTGCTGATGTTGCCAAAATAGTATTTGTTGTAAATATCTACGATGCCAATGTAAGAGGGCAGCACTTTGGAATGATTCAGAATGCATTCATCAGGCTTGTTAATCTTACAAACAACTCGGAAATCTGCAAGTTCAATCTTTCCGAGAACTACTTTGGGATGACCGGCATGGTGGTTGGAGAGATTTATCGATACAACGGTGAGTGGAAGTTCAACGCCATCGGACAACCGGTTAAGGAAGCGAGCAGGTTGCAGTCGCTGCTTAACCTTTATGTCTAAAACAGGAGGTAGGTTATGAGTATTAATTTGCAGAAGGGTCAAAAAATTGATCTTACAAAAGGTGGTACCGGATTAAAGCACATCATGGTAGGCCTTGGATGGGATGAAGCTCAGCAGAGCAGCTCTGGCGGAGGATTCCTGGGACTTTTCAAATCGAAACCGGCAGATATTGACTGCGATGCCTCAGCCATTCTTTGCAACAGTGATGGTAAATACATTGACTTGGTGTATTATCGCAACCTTCAGACTAGCAATGGATCGATTGTTCATCAAGGCGACAACCTGACAGGTGCAGGAGATGGTGATGATGAGCAGATCATGGTCGATTTAAGTAAGGTAAGCCCATCAGTAGGAAAGATAGTCTTTGTTGTAAATATCTATCAGGCTTCTGATAGAAAGCAGCATTTCGGAATGATCCAGAATGCGTTTATCAGACTGGTTGATATGGATAAGAACAATGAAATCTGTAGATACAATCTTTCGGATAACTACTATGGCATGGAGGGACTCATTGTAGGTGAGATATACCGCTACAACGGAGAGTGGAAGTTTAATGCGATAGGTCAGCCTGTTCAGAGTGCTAGCCATGTGGATAAATTAACCGCAATGTACAAATAAGGAGGTGCTTTATGGCGATTAACTTGCAGAAGGGTCAGAGAGTGAGTCTGGATGGCTCGATGAAACTGGCACTTGTAGGTCTTGGCTGGGATGTTAACCAGTTCGAGACAGGCGGAAGCTACGATTTGGACGCATCTGCCTTTTTGTTGGGAGCAAATGACAAATTGCTTTCGGACTCTGATTTTGTCTTTTACAACAACCTCAATGCCAGAAATGGTGCGGTTGTTCATAAAGGCGATAATCGAGACGGAGCCGGAGAAGGAGATGATGAGGTAATTATCATTGATTTCAGCAAGGTTCCGAATGAAGTCCAGAAGATTGCAATTTGTGTAACTATATATGATGAAAGCAACAGACTGACCTTTGGTCAGGTATCGAATGCTTTCGTGAGGGTTGCGAAGCTGAATAACGAATTCGATACAGTGGGAGAAGATCAGCTTCGGTTTGACCTGGGCGAGGAGTTTTCGATTGAAACCGCTCTGCTTGTGTGTGAAATCTACAGGTATAACGGCGAATGGAAATTCAACGCAGTTGGCGCAGGCTATTCAGGTGGCTTACAGGCACTGGTAGATAAATATCAATAAAATAGGAGGACGAAAAAATGGCTGTTAATCTGCAAAAGGGACAGAGGGTAACACTCGACAACAGTATGAAACTTGCATTGGTTGGACTGGGATGGCAGACCAATCAGTATGATGGCGTGGACTTTGACTTGGATGCTTCGGCATTTCTTATAGGTGCTAATGGAAAGTGCTTGAGAGATGAGGATTTCATATTCTACGGAAATCTGAGCAGCAGGAATAATGCAGTTGTACATCAGGGAGATGAAGTTAAAGGTGGTGACGGAAACAGTGATGATGAGCAGATCATCATTGACTTCACAAAGATCCCTCCTGAGGTTGAGAAGATTGCTGTTTGCGTATCGATTTATGATGCAGAGAATAATCATCAGAATTTTGGCCAGGTATCAAGCGCATACATCAGAGTTGCAAAACTCGCAAATGAGTTTGATACGGTGGGAGAAGACCAGCTTCGTTTTGATCTTGCTGAGGAGTTTTCGATTGAAACAGCACTTGTTATCTGCGAAATATACAGACACAACGGAGAGTGGAAGTTCAATGCAGTTGCTCAAGGATATCAGGGCGGCCTTGCTACAATCGTAAGGAATTATGGGCTTCAGTGCTAATGTAAATATATTAACCGGAGATGGCTTCTGGAAATTTAGAAGAGATTTCCAGGAGTCATGCTCCGATTTGTTGGCTATGGGTTTATGAAGATATCACATTACATTGAAAGAACATCGGTTCTCGGGCCGTATTCAAGATCTGCGCTATGGGTTCATGGTTGTTGCTTCTCCTGTGAAGGATGTCTGGCAAAGGAAATGAACATAGGACCGTATAAGGAATGCACGCCGGCAGATCTAAGTGAGATTTTTCTGAAGGTCGCTGATACAGAAGGAATTACTATTAGTGGCGGAGAGCCATTTCTTCAGTCGGAGGAACTCGCTAAGATGCTCGACTGCATAAAAGCAAAGAGAGATTATGGGGTAATCATTTATACCGGCTTTCTGAAAGAAGAGCTGGAGAAGAACGATGACGCCGGAGTGAAACGGCTGCTGCAACATATAGATATCCTAATTGATGGGCATTATATGCAGGAGCTGGATGATGGCAAGCCCTACAGAGGCTCGTCAAATCAGAAGATACACTTGATGACAGACCGTTACAAGTCCGTCTTTGAAGATTACTACAATGGAACAGACAAAAGGAACATAGAAATAGACGTTGAGAAAGATAATGTTTATATGGTGGGTGTTCCATCCAAGAATGGTATAGAAGTTTGGAGACAGTTCAAAAAGAAAGCAGATGGGAATAGAGATGCAATTTGAGTGGAATTCAAAGGACAGTGTTAGCTTTGGGCTATATAAAGAAGTGATTGAGAGTAAAAACGCCCAATTCCTTATTTGGCTAGAGAGCGACAACAGGGAGGTCAGCCTGGCTGACCTTCATACAGGTGGCGCTGAATATAGATTTAACAATTTTGTTATTAAAGAGAACAGTGAGAATAACACCATTACGTTTTGCCCAAATATTGCAGGTTGTCCTGCATACTTTAGGATAAATAGTAGTGAGCCTTTTCATATGAGCATTACCAGAAAAGATGGTTCCGCTGGGGATGAATCAACATTTCAGGCAGGTGAGACAAAACTTGAACTGAATCCTGCTGGTATGCGCGTGTATAAAGTTAATGTAGAGGGCAAGGAAGTTTCTGGTCAGGACAATGCTCCAGAGATAAAGAAAGAAGAGCAGAAGGTACAACAGGAAGAAAGTGTTCCGGAGTTCTTTGGAGGATCATTTTCAAGTTCTTCTGAGCCTCCGGCAGATTCATCCGCTTCAAAGCCATCCGGTGTTGTGAATAATCCTATTGATGATGCAAACATCTTTACCGGAGGGTTTAACAGCGAGAGTGAACCCGTTGCCGCCCAGGAGCATAAATCGACACCTCAGCAGGTAAATATTAGTGAGCAGCAAACCGGGAATGCGCCGGGAAGTGCGATGCCGCTATTTGCTGATATGTTCCCGACAGCCGGATCCAGACAGGAGACATCAAGTCAGAGTGCTCCGAAGCCGCAATCACCACCTGAGGAAGTTAAAGAGCAGCCTGTTGAACAAAATGCGGGCTTTGGATCTTCGCCTTTTGATTTTCAGCAGAGTCCATCGACAGAACGGAGCTCGCAACCATCTGGTAGCGTTTCAGGTTTCTCGGTACCCTATGTTGAAACGGAGGGCATTCGTGAGAGAAGAGAGAATGTTCAAAATCTTCAACAGGATAATGACCGGACAGCTCAGGAAGTTGAAAAGCTGGAAAAACAGATTGCGGAATTGGAAAGCCGTTCGAGACAGCTTTCTGATAGTAAAAGCTCGCTTATTTCGCATCTTGAGATTTTACAACGTGAATATGACAAAGACTATTCAAAATTTCAGGCTGACATAGATGAAATAAAGGGTCGATATACGGTGGATCAGTCCATATTGGAGTTTTATAAGGATAAGGATTTAGTCCCGATAGAAGATCTTCTCAGACAGACCGATGAGCTTGTTCAAAGAGTGGAGGAGCAAATAAGGCTATTTGTTACAGCCCAGCAGAATAAGTCTGATGAAATTGAGAAAGCTTTGAAAGTCGGTAAGAAGGAGTAATAGATGGCGACAGATCTTAGAACGCTGGAAAGGCAGATTAATCAGCTACAGAGACAGGTCGAACAGCAGAAAAGAGAAGCTGATCGGATCAGGCAGCAGTTAGTAGCTGATAATCGCAGGCAGCTTGATGAATATCAGGCGCAAATGAGAACGACTCTTGATGCGCATGACGCTAGCGTTCAACAAGAGTATGAAAGGCTTTTAAGACAATATCAGAATAGCGTAGACCAGGAGATTCAAAATGAGCAGCTGCAGATGGACATGCAGTATCAGAATCTTCTTGCAAGTACAAGGGAAAAAGAACAAGAGTGGCTGGAAAAGTCCCGTGAAATGGAAGAGCTTATTACCCAGCTGCGACAGAGTACAGAAAATAAGGCTAAAGTAAGTAAACAAGAGGCAGATAAGTATATGACTGAGACCGCCTTATTATATAAGGAGGTTGAAGGACTACCGCAAGACAAGTTTTATCCAAGAAGACTGAACTCCTTTTATACAGCAATTTGTGAGGGAAGAACTCTTTATAAAGCAAGCCTTTTTGAAGCAACAATCGCCATTGCGATATCAACAAGGACAGGTCTGAGCAGACTTAAGTTTGATACAGATGAAGCTTATGCAGAGTGGCAAAGACAGTATTATCTATGGAAAAGCCGGACAGGGTTGCTTCATCTTCAATTGAAAGATGAAATAAAGGCTTGGTTTGACGAGATAAACGGTTCCGGGAAACCGGATAAGGAACAGGAAAAAAGGATTGGAATAGAAATAAACTATTGGAGCCAGGGGGAATACGGTGACCTTTCAAATCGAATTGCCGAGATGGGTACTGAAATAGGCAAAGTTGAGAAAAACGGTGAGGTTGCCTACCTCAAGACTATAGATAGTGTTGATACAGAAAAGATAGAAGAATACATAAAAGAACTGGATCAGCTTTCAGAACGATTCAATCATATGAAGCTGGTTTATAAGAATCGATACAAAGCCTCGTGTCAGAGAAGCGAATGGGGAGAGATAATTATCGATTACTTTGTAGATGAGTTGAATCTTGAATGGCTGGAGGATATTGGAGGCTTTCGTCCTGTTGAAGGAGATAAGCTGGAAAAGATTGATTATAAGCAGTATATGGAGATGCAATATGGCTCCGGATATGACCTGGTTGATACAAGAGACTGGTTAGAAATAATCTTTGAAAACTCTATGGGAACGAGGATTATGCTATATATCGTGCCATATGAGAAGAATACGGATGTTGAGAACCGATTTATCCTATATATAGACTTTGAGGGTGCAGAAGACCTTGACTATGCCAGACAGATATTTAATCACATCGTGGAAGCACTGGAATTAGAGGATGCAGAGGAAATTGTCACATTTACAAATAATGTTTCGGATCTTACGTTGAATCCTAATTTGGAGCTTCGTGCGACCGGCAAGTTGATTGAGAGAAGAATTCAAGAAAGAGCAAAATAGGAGGATTTCATTATGAGCGGAGAAGCAGGCGGATTAGTATTATTACCCTTGGCTATATTTGCATTGCCGGTTGTCGGAGCAGTTCTGGTTGGTGGAGCTGTTATTGCAGGTGGGGCTGCAGCAGTTAATGCCGGCGCAAATGCAGCTGCGAGGCGAGCTGAGGCTCGTAGGCGTGAACGCGAGGAAATAATGCGAAGCGGAATTAATGATACCATTGGTTCATTCAGAAGTACTTTGGCGTCGAACATGAATGAGCAGGTGAGACTTAATCAGCAGGCTTCAAATGAAATGATGTCTGTCATGAATTCTCATCGTGCAGAGATGCAGAGATGGGCTGATCCTAATGACCCTGCGAAATATCAGCAGTACTTAGCCAATATGAGAACTTCCAGAGAGGGAGTGTCAAGGCGGCTGATGGAAATCGAGGATAATTTTGTCCGGAATTACCATGAACAGATTCAACTTAGCATGGCAACAATCACTGATACGATCAACAGACAGTACGCTACATATCTTAATGAGCTTGAACAATTAAATGCAGATATACAGGCGAAGGAAGCTAAAGCAAGAGAATTTGCTGAACAGTATCTTGAAGAAGCAAAGACCTTAATAGAATCGTTTCAGAAGGATTACGATGGAGCCAGATTCTCAGGCGAAGCTCTTCACGAATTACAAAGAGCTTTGAATGATGCAATTACTCAATTTAATCATGGACATTATGAAGCAGCCATAGCTTCAGCAAAAGATACTGCATTGCAGACAATAGAAGAGATATACAAGGCTGATTGTAAACAGCAGGAATTTGATAATTACCATGCCCTTGCGATTTCCTTAAGTGCTGAGCTTGAAGCTTTCTTGACTCACCAGGAATTCATTACTGCTGAGGCAAAGGCAGAAGTAGAGAGTAAAACCGGAAAGACTCTTGAAGATGATGTAGTAGGAATTAGAATAGCTGATTACACGGATCGTCTTCAGGATGGAACAAATCAGTTTGATTATTTGTTGAAAAAGGTTCGGGAAATTAAAGCCTTTCTGGAATCCGAACAAGCCGATAGCATATCGATTGAACAGATGAAGGGCTATGTTGACACATTAAGTAATAAACTGTATCCGGCTGCTGCTACAACCTGTTATAAGGGTGTCCTGAACATGAACAATGCATTTTCAAGACAGAATGTCAGCGAGCAGATTGTGGATTTCTTTGAGGAACATAACTTTGAATTCACAGGATACTCATATGATGAAGATCGTCATGACGGAACACTCCACATCGGGCTAGCCAATGAGACAACAGGTGAAGAGATTATTGTAACCTTGGCTCCCGAGCTTATGGAAAACGGAGATGTTCAGACCAGATTAGAAATAGATCAGCTCAAGGGCGATGAAACAAATGAGGATCGTAAACAATATTATCGGGATTCTGTTCAGCAGGTGATTTGTGAAAATACGCCTGGGGCAAGAATCAGCTTGAGTTGCAAGAAACACACTAAAAACAAGCTCTCAACCAAGACAGAGCTTAGAGATAGATTGAAGGTATAGGGATTGCGATGAGTTCTATTCTTGAAAAAAGCAATTTAAATAAAATATTCCTTATATATGGCCATCTGGATGATATGTTTATTTCCAAAAACCTCCAGAAGGATAATTTCCGCATGTTTTTGGATGGTTATCTGAAAAGCCTGGGATACCAGCAGATTGTCTTTTATTCAGGTGCAAAGAATCTTGGAAAATTTGTGCTGGATGACGAAAGCGCAGTTAGAGCTATCAATAAGAACAAGGATATGAGAGAAAGTGTTCTTGGACAGAGCAATTCCGCTCCAGCGAATGGTACCGGAGCAGTTGAGACGCAGCAGGTCGAGAACAAACCTAAAAAGCGCAGGCGAATAATGGCACCTCACTCTGTCGCTGCACAGAAGACGGATACAGCTACGACAGAGACCGCTAACGAAGTCACGGCTAACGATGCGAGCGCTTCTCAAAACAACAATGTTGAGAAGACTGACAGTAAACCTCAGACGGGATATGACAGCAAAAAACTCGTATACAAGCAACCTAAGATCACACCAGTAGAATTTCTTGAGGATGCAAAGAAAATTATGGCTGACGAAAGTGTTAAGTCAGCTGTGGTGTTTGCCTTCTTTCAGGATTTCTTTACTGATCATGCGGCACCGCTTCAGCCATATTTGGAGCTTGTTTCTCATCTCTGGGATGAATACAGCGCTAATGCAAATCAGAACATTTGTATTTTCCTTGCGCCGCAGATGGCCAGAACAGATCTCAATAAGATGTTTGAGGGAATGGAAAACGGCTATGTCCTGAAGAACAGGTTTTTCAATGATGACGGAACTGTTAACAGAGGAACTGCGTTAGAAATCGGATTGCCTAATCTTGATGAGATTCTTCATTTGATGGACTATCTACGTATTATGGGCAACAATGGTAAGTTTCTGACTTTCGAGAGCAAGAAGAGAAAGAAGATAGCTTCCGCAATTATGTATTTGAGCAGAGAGGCGGACAGAGATGTTAATAAGTCTGGCTATCTTCACGCTATTTTTAATTCTATTACTGAGTTTATGTCTGTCTCTCCGGATACCTATGTGGAGTTGACCGAAGAAGATGTAAAGAAGATATACAGCAAATATAAGAAAGTTGATGAGTCTGATCCTCTTAAGAAGCTTAGATCCACAAAGGGGTGGGAGAGCGTAGCTTCAAGGATAGATGAAATAATCAGAGATTATCACATGAAGCGTGATGCTGCCGAGAAGAAAGGAAAGATTACTGTAGAGCCAGACAGGAAAGACAGACCTTACTCCAATGAACGTATCGACAGCGTCCCGGATTCGGGATTCCGCTATCCGGTTCCGCATTTTATACTTCGAGGAAATCCCGGAGTTGGTAAAACTACAGTTGCCCGACTAATTGGACAGATTTTCTACAATGAGGGAATACTCGCAAAAGGAACAACTATTGAAGCAAAGAGGGATGATCTGGTCGATGCGTATGTTGGTGGAACTGCTATTAAGACTACAGAGTGCGTTGAAAGAGCACAGGATGGAGTCTTGTTTATAGATGATGCGTATTCACTTAATGAAAAAGGAGATGACCATAACTATCCTAAGGAAGCAATTGACACATTGGTTCCGATTATGACTAATCCGGACCGCTACAGATTTTGCATGATAATGGCAGGATATCCGGAGCCAATGGATGAGCTTCTTGAAATGAACTCAGGTTTAAGGAGTCGATTCAGTAAGAATAACATTTTAACCATCGAGGATTATAAACCTGAGCTTCTTCAGGAAATATTTGAAAATGATTGCAGAAAAGACGGCTATTCATTTACTGGCGAAGAAGAGGGGCAGGGAACAACTCTGGATTTAGAACTGTTTTTCAAGAATCTTTATAACCAGAGAAATCGTGCTGATTTCGGCAATGCAAGAGATATCGTTGCGTTATCTAAGGAAGTTAAAATGCAATGCAGTCTTCGCGATGATGAGAAAAGAATCATTATTGCGGACGACTTTGGGGATTCACAGAAATACTTCGTACAGCATGGGGTTTCATCAATCGATGATATTTATGCCCAGATTGATCAGTATGTGGGAATGGGCTTTATAAAGAACCTGTTCCGCAACATCAGATTCGAAGTTCTTGATACGATTGACAGTAAAAAGAGAGGAATCAAGCCTGAACAGTATCCGGATCATTATATCTTTGCAGGAAACCCTGGAACAGGTAAAACCACGGTTGGTAAGATGATAGGACAGTTTTATCATCTGATGGAGGTCCTTGGAGGCTCGGAGACGTTGTTTAAGGATGCCTCTGACCTTATAGGTGAGCATGTCGGGGAATCCAAGAAAAAGACATTGGAGGCTATTCAGGAAGCCATAGACCACAATCAGGTATTGTATATAGATGAAGCATACCAGATTAGCGAATCCTCATATGGAAACGAAATCATCGGAGCGATGATGACCAAGATGACTGAGAATGCCAATGATTTTAAAATGATTTTTGGTATGTACTCGAATAAGGTCGAAGAGTTCCTGAAGATGAATGCCGGTTTAAAGCGTAGACTGAGGATAGTCAATTTCCCGGACTACACACCGGATCAGCTGTTAGAGATATTTGACAGAACCCTAAAGGGGCAGGGATGTACCATTACAGATGAAGCTCATGATAGGGTTGCGTTGATACTTAAAAGAAAATATGAGGTGCGAGGCGACGATTTCGGCAATGCCGGAGAAGTAAAAAAGATGTTCCAGGACATGAAGCATTTGCATCTTGAAAGGGTATATGCTGACGATGATCCATCAATAGACCGTTATGAATATACGTTGGAAGATATTCCGGAGGATCTTCTTAAATCAGTGGAGGATCAGATTAATCCTAAGACCCTGGAAGACATTATGCAGGAACTGAATGAACAGATAGGAATGTCTGATCTGAAGGATATCATAATACAGAAGCAAGAAGAGATTGTATATGCACAAAGAAGCGGTGGAGATTTAAGCTCGATAAGACCGGGGTACTATTTCTTTGTGGGAAATCCGGGAACCGGAAAATCTACAAGTGCCAAACTTTTTGCCGAATGTCTACACTCGCTGGGGATTGTTAAGACACCGAATTTCTATTCATGCACTGCTAAGGACCTGATTGGGCAGTATGTTGGTGAAACGGACAAGAAAACATATGAGTTGCTGAAAAAGTCAAAAAATAGCGTCCTTTTCATCGATGAAGCTTACAGCCTGTCTTATGCAGAAGGACATTCAGATCATAATTATAAGAAAGAGGCACTAGAACAGATTATTGCCTTTATGGATGTTCCTGAAAACAGAAAGACTTGTTGTCTGATCTTCGCTGGATACGAAAAGGATATGCAAGGCCTTTACAAGTCAAACAGCGGAATGCGTTCGAGAATAGAAGAAGTGCATTTTAGGGATTATACAGCGGAAGAGACCTTTGAGATTTTCAAATTGTTCTGCACAAAGAACGGATTTGAACTTGCAGACGGGATACAAGAGATTTACGTTCCGATATTCGAAAAGCTTAAAGAACTTGAGTACTTTTCAAATGGTAGGACGGCAAGAACTATTTTTGAAAAAACAACTGCAAATCTTAAAAGGAGAATTGTCAGGTCATCAGAGATTAATCCGGGCGATGAGAAGCTGATTATTCCAGAGGATCTACTTTCAGAAGAAGAAGCGGTAGCCATTATTGGAGTAGACGGTAAATAGTTGGAGGAAAACATTTGAATGAAACAAGAATTATATCATTGGCTTTACCAAATGGATTTACATAGAGAGCGTTTCTTAAACGATGATGCGCTGAAATCGGCAATGCTAAATACGATAAAGTTCTATGAGATGGTTCATAACAACGGAGCGCACCTCGTGGGACCAATAAACCTTCATGAATTATTGATTGACCCTGAAAACGGTCATTTTGAGGTGAAGGCTGGTGGCGACAGGGATGCCTTAATGCAGGATGTTGATAGTGTTAAATTTATGCCGCCTGAGATTCTAAATATGAAGTCTCGTTGGAGCATGGATGCTGATAAATTTGTCCTGGCTGAATTGCTGTTTGTCTTAAGATACTGTAAGCATCCTTACGACGGAAGAAAAGTATTGGAACAGCCGATAACAGATGTTAACACGGCAAAACAACTTTATAGTAATTGTCGGTTCATTTTTGATCCAGAGGATTCGGATAATGGATTAGATTATTATGCTGATCCCGAACCGATGGATACCTGGAGACATGATGAAAACTCTCAGCTGAAGGATGCCTTTACACAGGTGTTTACGCAGGGATTTTCAGATATAGGCGTGAGATTTAGCGATAACGCATGGAAACAGTTAATAGAATGAAATGAGGTTTTAGTGTATGCCGTCATTGACACGTAACGAATCTATACAAACGATTAAAGGGGATAATATAACCATACTTGACTATATCGCAGAAGGCGGTCAGGGTGAGGTCTATAAGGTTGACTATAAAGGTCAGAAGTATGCCCTCAAATGGTATAAAGCTCCTGTTCCGCCGCAAGTGTTCTATGACAACCTTGCCAAAAATGTGGATAGAGGAGCTCCTAACGAGCATTATCTTTGGCCGATAATGCTAACAAAACCATACAAAAACAGCTATGGTTACATAATGGAGCTCCGTAAGCCGGAATTTCACGAGTTTAGCGAGTTCCTTTTGAATCAGGCAAGCTTCTCCAGCTATGAAGTAATGATTTCAGCAGCGTTGAACATTGTTGAAAGCTTCCGTCTCTTACACAGCCTGGGCTTTAGCTATCAGGATGTTAACGAAGGTAGTTTCTTTATCAACCCGACAGACGGAGATGTGCTTATTTGCGATAACGATAACGTGGCTCCCAATCTTGTAAATCTTGGCGTAAGAGGAATGCCGAGATATATGGCTCCTGAAGTTGTAATAGATGCTACGAGACCAAATACACAGACTGACAGATTCTCCCTTGCTGTATTGCTTTTCCGTCTGTTTTATATAGACCATCCTTTGGAGGGCAGATATACAAATAATCTACCAATGACGGATTCTATGGGCGCACATATGTACGGTGTGTCACCGATTTTTTGCTACGATCCGACAAACGAAAAGAACAGACCGGATCCGGAAGCACAGCCGAACGTCATAAAAAGATGGAAGATGTTCCCGCCGGATCTTCAAATGACCTTTATGAGGGCATTTACCAAAGGATTGAAGAATCCCAACGATCGTATTACTGAGAATGAGTGGGAAGAAGCGCTCATCAGAACCAGGGCAATGCTTGTAAGACTAGGCGGAAGAGAACAGTTTGTAAATTGCTATGCAAAGCAAAAAATACCTGAAGGCTGCAGGATTATAAAGTTTGATGACTATCCGGCTATTGTAGCTGATGGTTCGAAGTTATACTTATGCCAGGTGGATGGAAGAAGCGTAGATCACGATACTGTTGCGGCAGTAATACGTGCCAGCCTGAGCGATAAATCAGTTCTTGGAATCGGTAACCTTACAGATGCTGTTTGGAAGCTTTCTGTTGATGGACATGAGACAGAAATCGGAAAGAACGGGTTTGCCAGATTGGCCCGAGGTGAGACGATAGAATTTAATGGAGTAAAAGCTACAGTGTTGTGATTATTCCGTCATGGTACTGCAGGTAATATGAAAAGCAGGAGGAAGAAAAATGAGTGACGATTTTTGGGATGGTTTTGATTTTCCTACGTTGGATACCCCGACTGGGAGTACCAGCTCGATAACTCAGCCCATTGAACAGACACCAAGCCTTGATACGATAATGCCGGATCTTAAGAAGAGAGCAATGGTTGTTTTCTTTATAATTGACATATCCGGAAGCATGAAGGGAAATCGAATCCAGGCTGTAAATGATGCAATCAGGAATTTGATTCCGGAGCTTAAAAAGCGTGAGGCCTCCAATACAAATGCGGAGATCAGAGTTGCTATCATGGAGTTTTCAAGCAACGCAAACTGGAGGACAACAGAGCCGGTACCGGTATCATCTTTCAATTATAATGAAATCACTTATGTAGGTGGCGGAACAAATTTTGGAAAGGCTTTTGCGGCTTTAAATAAAAAGCTCTCAAGAAATGAGTTCCTTAAATCATCGGCTGGTTCTTACACACCGCTTATCATTCTCATGACCGATGGAAAGCCGTCGGATTTGGCACTTTATAAGGAAGAACTGGATATACTTAAGCAGAACTCATGGTTCCAGTATGCAACCAAGGCAGGAATCGCAATTGAAGAAGGTGCTCTTAGCCCTGAATGCCGGAAAGTTCTTCTTGAGTTTACTAGTAATGAATCCATGGTTTTGTTGGCATCGAATACTAATGTTCTAGCAAAACAAATCCAATTAGTTACACTGACCGGCGTTGATTTTGTGACACAAAGAGGTTCTATCCAGAACAACACATCTGGAGCAGCACCATCTAATGGACAGTTCAGAAGCACTGTTAGCAGTCCGCAGACAAGCCCTGTAAACACACCACAGGGTACTAATAATGGACAGACGAGTCCGGTATCAAATCCGGGACAACCTGCTGGAGGAGCATCCCAAGTAAATACTCCTTCTTCAACAGCAACACTTGATCCTTCAAGCGGAGCTAACCCTGAGATACCGGGACTTCAGGGGATTGACTGGGAAAATGATTTCCCGACATTTAATTAAATCAAATGTAACGAGGGATATTGATGGAAGGATTTAAAACATATTCCGGATATAAAGTGGGAGCATCTCATATCGCAAAGAATATGGGCTGTGAAGACTATGCGGCAACCTATGATGGCGAAAAGGGTTGCATTGCTGTTATTAGCGATGGACACGGGGATAAGAAATGTTTTAGAAGCGCACAAGGAGCCAACATAGCCTGTGATGTATCGATAGGTTGTGTGAGAAAACTAATTGAGAGTTCTCCGAGTTCTTGTGATGCTATAAGAAAGTCACCTGATCGAATCATAACCGAGCTGGAAAGAACAATAATTCGTGAATGGAACAATGGTGTCAAAAATGATTTAAGCATTAATCCTATAACTGAGGGTGAGTTGAAAGGTCTGCCGGAGGATGCTGTCGAGGCTATTCGTTCCGGACAAAGCTTAAACAAGATTTATGGCTGCACACTTATTATGTGCGTTGTCATAGACAGTTTTTGGTTTGGGATTCATATTGGTGACGGCAAATGCGTCGTTGCTATGAATAATGGGCTTTACACTCAGCCAATCCCTTGGGATGAGGTAGGCTGCGTAGGGAACAGATCAACATCCATATGTAATTCAAATTCTTTTGCTGGATTTAGGTACGTATACGGAACAGATATTCCAACAGGATTATTTGTTGCATCAGATGGCATTGATGAAAGCTTTGATGAGAGCGGTCTTAACAGATGCTATTATACGCTGGGGTATTGGGTTCAAACACTATCCAAGGAAGAACTCGATTCCAAAATGGATGAGTTGCTTACTCAGGTCACTAATAATGGAAGTGGAGATGATGTCTCGATTGCATGCATTCTGAGTACTGCAAATGACATAAAGAAACCATATGCATCCTCAGAACAGGTGGCTGAAAAATTAAAGGAACTGATTGACAATATAAAAGACAAAGAGACTCAGTATGATAGTCTGACAGAATCCAAAAGGGAAACTTCAGAAAGTCTTGCAGAGCATAAGGCTGAAATTGAAGAATTAGGAAAGAAAATTGCTTTGCTGGAAGAACAGGTTAAAGATAAAGAACAGGAATTAGCAAATATCGACAATAATCTCCATGATGTGGCTCTGCAGTTACAAAAGTCTGTAGCACAGCTGCCAAAGGCGAAGGAAACGAAAGAGCGTATCGACCAATACTGGAAGGGAAATGGCGTAGAGATTAAAGAAGATACTGAATTAGACTATTCACCCAGATATTCAGAAGAACAGCTTGGAAATATAATAGCTGAAATTGAGGGATTACATAAAGAAGAACAATTAACAGAAGAACCTAACGATCAGTCAGAGATTACAGCAATAATGGGTAGTGTTGATAATCCGGTAAATGATGAGAATGATTCTGGAAATGAGGATAAACAGGGCGATGAGGTTCGAACAGAATTGACAGAGAGAGCTGATGTGAGAACAGCAAATAACCCACAAGTGGAAACATCTGTAGAAATAAATGCAGGGGGTTATAGACAAATAGCAGAAAAGAACACGCAGCCAAACTTGGATTCGGATTCGGATTCAAAGGGACAAAAGAATGGTTTCTTTGGTAATCTGTTTGGAAGAAAAAAATGAAGTATGATGTTCGGGAGAAATGAAAATGGCATCATTGGAACAAAAAACTGCATTGGTTGATAAGTATTGTAACGCACATAGAGAGTGGGTACAAAACGCAGAAATGCATCAGCGAAACTATGATTCGGCCATGAGCGATTATGCGAGTGCTAATCAAAGAGCAAATCAAGCACAATACGAATTGGAGAGACTCTATGATCAGATGTCAAGTGCTGAGAATGAAATGAGGAGTGTAGAGTCAGATTTAAATTCGTTAAATGATGGCCAAGAGCATTCTGCTTCAGAATATCAGTATCTACGAAGCAGATTGGAGGCGGCCAGAGATTCATACAGAAGTGCACAGAACCAGGTTGGCCCGGTTCAAGGAGAATTTAATCAGGCACAAGGAGAAGCAAGACAGGCATACCTTGTTGCTCAACAGGAAAGCCAACAATACGAACAAGCTCAGGCGAATGTTGAGAAATGCAGTCAAGCACTGGAACAGATGAGAGCTCAGCTTTCACAGGAAGCGGATGTTTTACAAATGCAAGTTGACTCCGAAAGCTCATATGCATCTACACTTCAAGGAGCTTCCGGTAATATGTTTGCAAACTCAGCCCTTGCTGCGGCGGGGAGACTTCAGGCATCAGCGAGTACAAAGCAGGCAGAATTAACAGGAACGCAGGCTCTGATCGACAGAATACATCAGGAACTCAGTGGTGGTGATTCAACTTCTTCAATGGGGGCAAAGGTTTTACGAAGAAGATAGTAGGAGATTAGCAAATGACGATATTTTATTACGCATCATATGGACTTGTTATCATAGGAGCTTTAATTAGCATCATTGCATCTTGGAATGTAAGGAGAACATATAAAAAGTACAGTTCTTATGGTAATTCGCGTGGAATCAGGGCGGAGCAGGTTGCTCAGACCATTTTGAACTCTGCCGGAATATATGATGTGAGAATAGAGAGAATATCAGGAGGTTTAACCGATCATTATTCACCACGAGAAAAAGTGCTTCGCTTGTCGGATAGCGTTTATGGTTCATCTTCTGTTGCGGCAATCGGTGTTGCTGCTCATGAATGTGGACATGCGATTCAGCATGCGAGAGGGTATTTTCCTCTTACACTGCGATCAATGGTTATTCCCGTGGTAAATATTGGATCCACACTTTCAGGGCCAGTGATTCTGTTGGGATTGATTTTTGGTTGGACAGGGTTGATCGACATAGGAATCATTCTTTTTTCGCTGGTCGTATTCTTCCAGTTTATTACTCTTCCCGTAGAGTTCAACGCATCTGGAAGGGCATTATCTATTTTGCGAGAAAGGAATATCTTGTATGGGCAAGAACTTGAGGGCTCAAGAAAGGTATTGATTGCAGCTGCACTTACTTATGTTGCGGCGTTAGTTTCATCGATTCTTCAGCTATTAAGACTTGTGCTTTTGAGAAGAAGACGATAATAGAGATGAAACCCGAGAATAATTTGAAAGGTGTTGTGTTAAATGGAAAGCATTTTATATCAGATTAAGAGAATACCAGATCTTACATTAAGTAAGTATAGTGCTTTAGACGAAAGTGGAGTGGATGGGGTTTTAAAGAAGCACCTTGCTTTCCTGCGTCAAATCCATAGGCAGGCACTGGATTCAAATGAGATTATCCATTGGATTTATGAGTACAATCCGGCAGAAAATAAAGGAAACAGACTGAAAATATATCTCAAGTTTGATTCAGATAAAGCTAACAAATACGCTGATAATTTGATAAAGAATTCTCCTCTTGCGCCGTATTTTGATATCGTTAGAGTCGTTCCGGCTGCTCAGGCTTTGCCATATATGCAGTGGTTAGGAAAGGTAGATTCCGGATATAGATGGGTCAATACAGTGGAAAGTGACCCTGAAAAAGAGAAAAAAAGACAGAAAAAGCTTAAGAGAGAACAGCAGCGGCTCTCTCTGCAGATGAATGAGAACATAGAGTATGGGTGCATGTCTTCTCTTATAAAAAGGGAGAAGTTTTCTAAGGCTGATAAGGATGAAAATGGATATTTCTACTCTATAAATGAATGGAAGATGAATGAGGATGCTAGGTTATATGGAATGCTCACAATGATGCAGAAAATGAATGCACCATGCGTTTATTGTGTCGATTTCAAGCCGGTTGATTATACCAACATGATCGAAGATCCTCGTATGCTTGGTAGCGCGATGACTGCGCTGAGAAGAATGCTTACGCTTCGTGTTGAAAAGAATAATACGGGTACATCTTTTCAAAGAGACGAGAGCGCAGATTACACGCTGAATAGGTACAAGGATCTTATAAAGGAGCTTGCAGCCAACCCTCATTTTCAAGTGAATGTTAGGGTTTATGCACAAGACAGTATATACGCTGGAATGCTTTTGGATGCGGCAGCTTCTGAAGCTCTTGATGAGGGCACACATGATGTTATTCATCAAAAAGGAGCATTTAAGTGTTCTGATATTATTGATGCTAAACTCTATGATTTTTGTAACCAGAAAGCACCTCAGGAGCTTAGATTCTGGCCAACATTGTTTACATTAAAGGAGTTGTTGCCATTTGTAACGCTTCCTACATTATATTCGGGCGAGAGTATTGAAATGCCAAAGGAAACGGCACCGAATCATGATGCGGGCGGATTGTTCCTTGGCAAAGATAGCGATGATTACGAGGTCTATATACCGCTGAAGAATCTGCCGAAGCATGCTTTCTTGGCAGGTGTTCCGGGATCAGGAAAAACCAACAGCATGCTTCATATAGCGACGACGTTATATGCGAATTTTAATATCCCGTTTTTGATCCTTGAACCGGCTAAGCAAGAGTATAGAGCACTGGTAAACCGTCCCGAGATGAAGGGAATAACGGTATTTTCACCATCTTCAGGAACAAAGTTTTTATTACATATTAATCCGTTCCAATTTCCTAAGAAGATGGCGTTGGCGGAGCATATCAGTAATCTAAAGAATGTGTTTGATGGAGCTTTTTCTATGGATCCGCCCATGCCGTTTCTATTGGATAGAGCTATAGAGCGTGTATACAGGAATAAGGGATGGCTGCCTTATATGCTGAATACCGGCGATCTGCCGTATCCGACAATGGGAGAGCTATATACAACGCTTGAGAAGATACTTGATGAAACCGATTACGAGGGAGAAGTAAAAGGAAACCTGAAATCCGTATTGCAGGTACGTATTGGTAGTTTGCTGTCGAGAGAAATGGGAGACGTATTTGATGTTCCCGAATCTACCATAGCTCCAGACGATTGGCTTAAAAGACCTGCTGTTATTGAATTAGAAGCAATGGGTAGCGGACCGGCAAACTTCTTGACATTGATGTTGTCCACGCTTATTAGAGAGTCATTAAAGGTGAATCCGCAGCCTAAGGAGGAAAAAGAGAAAGGCCCTAGACATGTCATTTTCTTCGAAGAGGCGCACAATCTAATCGGACCAAAAGCTCAGAAGGAAGGCGGGGAAGGAGCAGATCCGAAGATTGCCGCTACAGCATTCGTTGTAAAGATGCTTGCTGAAGTACGTGCCTTGAACGAAGCAATTATAATTGCTGATCAGCTTCCTACAGCAATGGCTCCTGAAGTAATAAAGAATACGTCCTTAAAGCTGGGACATAGAATGACCTCTCAGGATGATCGGCAACTTCTCGGAAGCACCATGTCAGCGGATGATGTGCAGCTTGAACGTATGGCTACTTTTACACAAGGTAAGACATTGTGCATATATGAAGGGCTTCTGAAACCGTTTGAACTCCAGATGGCTCAGTGGTCAAAGGTTAAAGAAGATGGAAGAGAGATTGTTAAGGACGAATTATATGATTCGCCTAAAGATGATGAACTTTATGATATCTTGTGCTACCCGGGATCACCATTTATTGGAGATATGGAAAAAAGCTTTACCATTACCGCTGAAAAGATGGAAGCTAAGTGGGATGAAATTGTCAATAAAAAAGAGGCGTTGCTCGATCGTATAGATTTATTGAGCGATATTTCAGGCGAAATAGAAGAGAGCAAAAACCGTCTTGAAAAGGTTAATTGGTCAAAAGTAAGTAAGGAAAAAGAGAACGAGGTTCTTGAAAAAGTTCAAGATTGGATAAAAAAACAGGAAGCTGAAATTGCAAATGCTAAAAGAGAGTTTAACAGCATATGTGACAGCATGGAAGAAATAATCTTCAGTCTTGCCTCGTACAAAAAACAGAACAGATATTTTGCTGATAAAGTAAATGAACTCTCATGTAAGTTTATGATGGAATATAGAGATTTTTCCATTGAAATTAAGGAATTGTGCGGATTTGAGAGAACTGATGAGCAGAGACAGCGGAGAAACGATATCCTTGCTCAATGGAAATAAGAAGGTGAATTTGTGGGACAAAGATTCGAACAAAACCGGACAAAGGTAACTGAGAACAGGAATGAAAATGAGCGAATCAGGGGGGAGCAGACAACTCTTACGAATGAGTATAGCCCTCTTCAGGAGATTAATTCGTTTTTAGACTCGTTGGATGATGAAATCATTGGTTCTGTTGAAAGTGTACAAGACGTCGGTGCGTCTGAACAGTCTCGATTAGAGGAGGAAAAAGAACAGGTCAGCTCTGAAGCTGACACGATTGCGTCTCAACTGGATGATGAAATCGGAAAACTTGACGCCGGGATGAAAAAACTTGATCAACTCGAAGCATTTGGTTTTGGTCAACAGTCGTTAGATAAGGGGAAAAGTGATTATCAGAAGCAGATAGAGCAATATAAGTTACTTAAGGAAGAGTTGCTCGCAGCAACTGAATCTGGTGATGTAGAAGCTGTAAATCATTTAGTGGCTGAAAATTCTAGCATGGTTGAGTCTTTAAGTGAAGTAAACTCAGAAGATCCAACTGGGAGAATGAGTTATGAAAAGACTGCTCAGGCGTCGCAGCCGACTCAACGAGAACACAAACCATTTGTTTCATCTCGTGAAGAAGCGATAAACGCTGTCATTAATGATGTAATGCAAGGCTCGGGGAGAACCATCAGCGCAAAACAGGCAGAAAACTATTATGAGAGCATTCAGTATTTCTCCGGACAGGATATGACGGGAGAAAACAACGATTATAGGCGAATAAGAGAGGCATATAATAATCCAAATGCTGCGGCGGAAGACGTACAAAGAATGAACTATTTAGATGAGTATATTAAAAGTGCGCCAAAATGGGAAGGAGAAGTCTATCGCGGTATTAACATAGATGAGAGTACAGCAAATGACATTTTATCCAGAGAAACTGTAGATATGCTGGGACCAGCAAGTTGGTCTAGTGAATTTGACACAGCAGAAAGGTTTTCGCGGGGGAGTAAGCCAGTAAGAATGGTGTTTATTTTACCGGAGAACCGAAGCGGGGCCAGTATTACACACATTGCATCATTTGACGGTGCGGAGAGCGAAATAACGGCGCCCTCAGGTATTGAATACAGAATTGATCGTTACGAGAGGGTCAATAAGGATGGGCGTGAGTTTATACATGTGTACCTGCATGAATGATTAG
This sequence comes from Oribacterium sp., assembly GCA_017940955.1. The sequence continues at coordinate 37,867 of JAGAXP010000287.1, read as the reverse complement.
GAGGGCGATGATGGAAAGTGCTGATATAAAGGAAATCTTTAAAACGGATTCCGACGGAAGATTTATAAACTTGATTATACCAGAATTGGATGGCATGCCTGAATTGAATTTATCTGGTAAACAGAAACTTGAACTGACATCGGAAGAAGTCACACGATTGAAAATATTCGCAAGAGAATTGAGCGAAAAGAAAAAAGAATAAAAAAGATTATGGGTGATTTAAGAGTTGGGTAAGCGATACGAAAACAGCAGAAATAGCGTTTCTGAAAATAAAGAAACAAGAAGAAGAATCAGTGAAGAAGGAAGAGTGCTCTCTGAGGAATTTGCGTCCTTACAAGAGCTTTCAGGGATGATTGATTCTTTAGATGACGATATTGTTGATTCTGTCAGGCAATTGGAAACGGTTCAAACTACTGAGACAGCGAGGCTTGAATCGGAGCAGGAACAGGCTGATGCGGAAAAAGAGAAAATCACTGCTGATATAAATGCTGAAATAGATAAACTTGATGCGGGGGTGTCGAAACTTGATCAGCTCCGAAGCTTCGAGTTTGGACAAAAATCTGTAGATGCTGCTGAGAAAACTTATAAATCTGAGATTTCTCAGTTCAAGGAATTGCTTGACGAACTGGAGCAAGATGACGATTCATCGGGATTTGGCTCTGGAGGTGCGGAGTCGTCATCTGGCGGCTTTGAAAGTGCTGGACTTGGCGAATACCATGAATTCGTGGAAGGCGAAAATGTAAATCTTACGGACGTGCCGCCAGTGCCACGAATCACTTATGGCTCTAATAACTTCAACAGCATAGTTTCGTCTTTAGGCGGACATGGCGTAAGCTATAGGCAAATAGAACCTGCAAGACTTAATCGTTCTTCGGAGGAAATTGTTGCAAATCTGAGTGGAGGCGATTTAACACAGGGATCCTGTTCATCCTTGGCTCTTGCATATGCCGGTAATAGGGCTGGATATAATGTGCTTGATTTTAGAGATGGAGAAAGTCGTTCATTCTTTTCTTCAAGAAGTTCGATACGACAGATTGCAACGTTACCGGGGGTACGGTCAGCAGAATCAAGTGGGCATAATGACATAGAGACCACCCACAATCTGATTGATACAATTCCTTCTGGTAAGGAGTTCTATTTGGCAACGGGACAACATGCGGCGATAGTACGTAACAATAATGGACAAATGCAGTATTTGGAACTACAGCATCCATCAAACGGAAATGGCTGGCACGATTTAAATGACTATGTTCTGATAAACAGATTTGGAGCATCATCCAATCACACGGTGCCATTTTCATCACATTTGATTGAGGTTGAATCGTTATCTAACAACCAAGAGTTTTTAAATATTCTCGGTTACATTAATACGGCAGAATCAGAGCAAAGAAAGGGGGTGTCCGGAAATGTTCGATAAAGATAAGCTGGAAAAAGGGTTTAAGTGGATTGAGGATCCTGACACTGTGGGGGAAATGAAATTCACTTTTGATGGAAAAAAAATATATAATTTATTTAGGGATTATCCGCACGAATTAACTCCGGATGAAAAGGTGGTGTTTGATGCAATGAATCCCTACTGGGCAGACTTCTTTAAAGATAGAACTCAAAATACAAATAACTGAAAGGAGAGCATATCATGGGAAGAAAATTAGATTCAGTAAAGAACAAGTCGAGAGAGGGTACCGATTCCTTCAGAGAAACAGATCAGATCAGTAAAAAAGCGGTAAGTGACGTGAAGCAGATGAAGGGGCTTATCGACTCGCTTCCTGCGGATGTTGATGATGAAATCATCCAGGCTGCTGAAACTGTCAAGGAAGGCACCAAGTCTGATGCTGAGGGCTACATGAATTCTGAGGTCAGCAATCGTGTTGAACAAGGCAAGAGAACTATGGAGGCTTCATCCCAGGAAGCTCAGGAGCAGATCCAGAACAATGAGAGAGCTTCACAAATCTTTTCGCAGATGGATAGTGTGGGTAGCTTTGGACGTTCTGCAAGAGATTCCGGACGTGGGAATATTGAGCGTTCAACTCAGGAGTTTAATAATGCCATTAATGAAAATACTCAGAGCGTTGAACAGGCAGAGCAGGCGTTCCGTCAGGATCTGAGTGAGATTAGCGGAACCTTCTAAAGGTGGAATACAGACAACCAGTCGTGAAGATTGGAGGAACAATTTATAGCAGGAGATGAATGTGATGTCCAGTCAGTTTCAGCTGAGAGAAAGCAGCATAGAAAATGTAAAAGATGAATATGCACTTATTATGCAAATCTGGGGTGAATTAGAGCGTCAGGCGAATGAGTTTACCCAAAATTGCACGGAAATTCAAAATAAGTATAAAAGCGATGTTGAATCGGCTGGACGCAACCACAATTCGGCTCTTCAGAGAATCGAGAACCAGTATTCCACAGATAGTTCATCGCTTGAGTATGAGCGTAGTTCTGCATTAGAACAATGGCAAAAGAAGCATGAAGCCGAGGAAAGCGAAAACAAGAGGAAACAGAATCAAGCAAAAAAGGACAATGAGAAGGTTCAGGATGACTCCTCGAAGTTCAGACAGGATGTTCTTCGGTCAATAAACAACAGAAAACAGCAGATGGGGGCTTTCCTTACACGTATTGATCAGGCTGAGGTAAAGATTCAGGCAGCACGATACAAGAAAGTTATTAAGAAAGGTACAGAGCTGTTTCCCATTCCAGAGACATCATTTGACAGCATCATGTTAAGAAATCCTGATGAGATGGTTAAGAATATTAACTATCTGAATGAACAGTTTTTAAGAAAGGTCATTCATTACTCAAAACTCCGTGACAGCTGCGTAGAATTCTATTCGATGAAAAGGAAAGCGAAAGAATTATACGATCAGGAATGTGCCAAACTGGATGCCGGCATCCCTGACGCCGACAAGAAAGTTCAGGGTATGGTTGATGCTGCATATCAGCGTTTGACACAAGAACTACGCAATCTTAACTCTACGGCAGAGCAGCAGCGTGCAGCATATGCAAAATATCGTCAGGAATTAATCAATGAATTTGCGCAGAAGAAAGAAGCCCTTGATGCAAAGCACAGGCAGCAGATTCAACAGGAAAATACAAGATTCCAGAATGAAGGACAAGCCAGGGACGAGAGACGTAAACGTGATCTGATGGATGCACTGAAGCAGTATCAGGATGATATGCTCAGATCTTTTCCGCCTGGAATATTAAAGAGCTTTATTGATGAAATACAGTCAAGAAGAATCCCTAGGGCAGAGGATTATGTTACTGCTGATAAGGAACCCTTAAATGTACCTGTTGGATATATTTATTTTCAGTTTAAGCAGTTTCTTGAGAATAAGATTGTTGCACAATTTATGAATTCTCAGTATAGCTTTATACTGAAAAATGGAGCTTTCGTGTTCCCATACACGATTGGGATAAACGAGAACTTTGCACAGTACTATGAGTATAAGACCGACCAGAGTGAGACTGCAAAAACTCATATGCAGACTCTCTGTTTAAATACCTTTTTGAGCACACCTCCAAATAAGATGAGGTTTCATTTCATTGATCCTCTGAAATCTGGACAGAGTTTTGCTCAGTTTAAGTTGTTCGAGGAAGAAAACAGTTCAAGCTACAGCATAATTCCCAATGGAATTCAGACAGACTCTCAGTCCATACAGCAGGATCTGAAAGTGGTGGTAGATCACATTAAGTCGATGCAGGTCAACACTTTCAAAGGACAGTACAAGAATATCAGAGAGTATAATGCTGCCAATGTTTTGAACCCACAACCGTATAATATTATTGGAATAATGGACTTTCCGGCAGGCTTTACTGCTCAGTCTATAGAATTGCTCAGTCAGGTTGTTGCCACCGGTAAGGAATGCGGTGTTTATGTAATTATCATGGCGAATGGTGATCAGTTAAAGAGCCTTGAGCCGAAGCTGAAGAACGCTGCTGACAGCATTGCCACTATGTGTAACGCATATCAGTTGCTTAAGCCTGGTTATGTTGATATGAAGAGCAGTAAAGACAATGTCATTCACAGGATAGATCCACCGATGAGCATCGATGGCGTTGCGAGACTTGCTCCTGTTATGAAGAAAGGAATTCAAAAAGCCGGACGCATCATCGTTAAATACAGTGACATAGGTCCGAAAAAGTCTTCCTTCTTGAAGTGTTCAACGGCAGAAGGTATTTCCATTCCTATCGGACTTAGTGGTGCCAGTGAAACTCAAAAGCTGAACTTGGGAATGCCGGGGAGCCAGTCAATTCATGCTTTGATCTGTGGGCAAATCGGAAGCGGTAAGAGTAGATTACTTCATGCAATCATTACCGGAGCATTACTTCAGTACACCAAAGAAGAGCTACAGATATATCTGATCGACTTTAAGAGTGGAACTGAGTTTAAGATTTACGCGGATTATAACCTTCCAAACTTTAAGGTTATAGCGATAGAGAGTGAACAGGAATTTGGCTTGAGCGTTCTTCGAGATATAAAGAAGGAGAGCGAAAGAAGGGCGCAGATATTTAATACGGTTACTAAGAGCGACATTACGTCTTATAACAATAGCAGCGCTTCCCAACAGTACGGGAAAATGGCAAGAGTTCTTATTGTTATTGATGAGTTCCATATGCTCTTCAGCAACGCGAATCAGGCTGTAGCTACAGAAGCTTCTCAGATTATGGATGGAATCCTGAGGCTCGACAGAAGCTATGGATTCCATATGGTGCTCTGTTCCCAGAGTATTCGAGGGATGAATGCAATAAATGAGGCAGCTCTGGCACAAATTGCTGTTAGAATTGCACTCAAGTGTCCGAAGGAAGATGCCGATATTGTGCTTGGTAAGGGCTCTGATGCTATTGCCCAGATTGAAGAAAATGATGCGGGTTCAGCTATATATATGCCGGCAATCAGTTCTCCGAAAACAAGCAATAAATTCAGGGTTGGCTATCTGACTCCTGATGAACACATGAAACTGCTGGAAGAGCTAAACGATTATTACAATTCGAAGAATGAAAACTCTGATGCAAGAATACTTGTTTCGGATGTTTCCGACAGCAGAAATAGCGTATTCCAGATATATTATTCATCCTCAAAGATTACGACTGAAAAGAATGTACTGCATTTCGGGGAACCTCTTAGGGTAGATGCTAAGCTGGAAGCAAAATTTAGAAATGCTTCCGGTAATAACATGATTCTTTTTGGAAACAATGCGCAAAAAGCCCAGAACATGCTGACATTTGCCTTAATGGATCTAATGATTCAGAGTATAGATGAGATGCGTCAGGGGGCAAGGCATCCCTATATCTTTGTGCTCAATTATACTGATGGCACGGGAAATGTGCTTTTTGATGGAGTTAAGCAGCTTGGTGAGGTGAGATTGCCTTCCGTGGCGTACCTTGACAGTTCGCAGGCAGCAAATGCCATTAACCAGATTTATCAGTATTATAAACAAAAGACACCGCAAGATCCGGAGGCCTGGCTTATTATTTCCAATCTTATGGCGGCTACTGATCTACAGAGTGGCAGCGTTTACGGTAGTTATAGCGAAACGGCAAATTATTTTGAGGAAATACTTAGAGAGGGACCAGCTAAGGGAATTTTCACTGTTGCCTGGTGCGATGATCCGACGCTGTTTAAGGCAAAATATGTGAATATGCTTCAGCTCTTTGGAAAAAGGATTGTATTTAACGTATCTGACGATGATGCTTTAGCGTTAGCCGATGTCGTAAAGGATGAAAGCATAAATCGTAATAATGCTTATTTATATGAGAACGGACGCGGAAAAGAGAAGTTCAGACCATACTCCACACCGATGAAAGACTGGATGGATGGAGTATGCCAGAAGATGAAAAGCGAGATACGGTAAGGAGGTCTGTTTAATTTGAACAGTAACGGAAGAGACAATATAGTAATAGGTCTCATGGTTATTTTTACATATTTTTTGATATATGCCTTCTTGGGATCTTCGCAGATTCTTCTCTCTATGGGAGGCTTGCCACTGATAAATTGCACGACGGATCTCATAAGGAATGGGTTTTCTGGGGGGACGATTGCGGATTTAACAAAGGACTTTGGTCAAACAATAATCGTTATATTTGTTGTAGTGTTTGTCCAGAATCTCATGCCGGCCAACATGAGAAGAGGTTTCAGGAGAGTACTGCTTACTATTCTGGGTTATGTTGTACTCTATCTAATCGCAATGTGGTTCGTCAGAAATATAGTTTTCTCTGATAGAACAGGGGAGATTCTGCAAATGTTTATTGCAATCTTTTCTGTTGTAATGGGGGGATTGGGCGCTGTATTTGCTTCTCCGTTGAGAAGATTAATAACGAGATCGATGGCTCAGCAGGTGTTACGGGAGAATTTACTTAACAGCCGCCCTGTTCAATGGTTGGCCAATGCTTTCTTTATAACAACCTTGATTTTATTCTTGGCTGTTGTAATCGAAATGACTATGGGTTTGCCATATTTCTTTACAGTTGTTGTTGCTGGTTTTCCGGCAATCATAACGATGATTCTAATGCTTGTAGGTATGTATTTCTTGATAATGGGCGGATCAGGGAGACATGATTAAATAGTACCCCAAAACGATTGGAGAAGGATAATGAAACGAATATGGATGAACCACTGGTTCAGCACAGCATTAAATATTATAGAGCTACTCAGACAGGATAATCCTGACATACACATTATTGGAAGTAATGAAAATGAGTATTCGGTTATTAAAAATGGCTGCGATGAGTGGTATCAGGAGCCGGTGCTTAAGGATGATGAGTATGTTGATTATTGCTTGGAGTTTTGCAAAGAGCATGAGGTAGACTTCTTCCTTCCAAGAAGAGGAATGCTTAAAATCAGCGAACAAAAACACAGGTTTGAAGAACTCGGTGTGAAAGTGATGATGGATGACTATCACATCGTTTCTATTCTAAATCATAAAGAAAAGGCATACGAGTATTTCAAGGAGAATTCCATAGGTACAGTTCCTGATTTTTATATAGTGAAAACAGTGGATGAATTCAAAAGTGCTTACGAGAAGTTGCTAGAAAAATATAAACAGGTCTGTTTTAAGTTTGAGAAGGATGAGGGCGGAAAGAGTTTTAGGCTGATAGATAATAACCGCAAAGGATATGCTGCGCTTTTTAAGAAGCAGAACACAAGAATGACACTGGATGATGTAATTGACGCGCTTTCAGAAAGGGAGGTTTTCTCCCCTATAATGATTATGCCGTTTCTGCCTGATGAAGAAATTAGTGTGGATTGCTTAAATACATCGATGGGATTAATTGCATTGCCAAGAATAAAAGGGAATGCAAAATATGAAGTGTTGAGATTTGATAAAGAAATTATCGACATTTGCAGAGAATTTCAAGATAAGGCAGGACTTGAGTGCCCTTACAACATTCAATTCAAGTACTTAGATGGTGTTCCGTATTTCTTAGAGGTTAATACAAGGATGTCTGGTGGAGTGCAAATGGCATGCTATGCCAGCGGGGTTAATATCCCGTCACTTGCACTTAAGAAGCTATCTGGTGAAGCTGTTGAGTGGAGTTGTAGATGTGAAGAAAAGATATTAGCTCAGGTATTACAACCGGTAACAATTGAGTAAGGGGAGTCATTGTATGAGTATTTTTTTTACAGACTTGGATAATACAATGATTTACTCGCATCATAGGGAAATTGGTAAGCCTAAGATTGTTGTTGAACATTTGGACGGTAAAGAGCAGAGTTTCATGACCGAATTCGCCTATGATTTTTTATCTTCCGCTGATTGGCTGGAGGTTGTTCCGGTTACCACCAGAACAAAGCAGCAATACGATAGGATAGAGTGTTCGGAAAGGCTTCGTTTTAAATATGCGATTGTATGTAATGGTGGGAAACTACTTGTAGACGGAAAAGAGGATCTGGAGTGGTCTGATAAGACGGACGGTCTTGTTCGAGACAAGTATGAAGACTTGGAGCAAGCGACAGAATTACTCTCTGGGATATGCTGTGGCGAGACTATGCATAGACCCGAAAGATATATGAGCTACGTAAAATGCTCTGATCCTGAAGGTGTGTATAAAGAAATAAGCAAATCGTTGGATCCGAACAGGGTTAAGGTGCAAAGGGATGGCCGAAAAGTGTATTTGTTTGCAAATGGTATATCAAAAGGAGAAGCCATTGGGAGATTCATACGGAAAAGGAAGGTTGGAACTATACTATCCGCCGGTGATAATTTGATGGATGTTTCAATGTTGAATAACGCTGACTTTGCATTTGTAAACAAGACCATAACGGATTTGATAACCTGTAAGAACAGAATTACAATTGAAGATACGCCCTTTTCAGATGGGATATGCAGGTATATTGCTGAGATGAGAATGAAGGGCAGGATATAGAGGTAGCTAAATAAATGATTGAGAATATTGAACTTAAATATAAAGTCGGGGCTTTACTATATACACCGGCATTAAATCGAAAAGTAGCGGATTCAATAATCGCTGAAAAATTCTGCCGCCCTTATTCGTTAGCCTTGTGCCTTGAGGATACGATTGCTGATGACAGTGTGGAATTTGCTGAAAAACAGGTTGGAGTAACACTGAAAAGACTGTTAGAAGCCCGTTCTGATAAAACATTCTATATGCCGATGATTTTTATCCGTGTTCGAAGTTGTGAGCAGCTGTTAAGACTATGGGAAGAATTGGCGAATTGTTCAGAACTGATAACAGGATTTATTTTCCCGAAGTATTCAGTAGGAAATGCTGATTCCTATAATAGTGCTATGAGAAAAATAAATTCAGAAGCAAACAAGACTGTATACATGATGCCTATACTGGAAAGTCGTGACATAGTTGAATATTCAACGAGACACACGGTGCTGTCTGATTTAAAAAATAAAATAGATTCTGTTAAGGATTTGGTGCTGAATATTCGCGTGGGAGGGAATGACTTTTCAAATGAATTTGCAGCCAGAAGGCATTATGATGAGACTATTTATGACATACTCCCGATATCACAGCTTCTTGGCGATATATTGACTGTCTTCTCAAGAGAATATGTTGTTTCCGGTCCAGTATGGGAATTCTTCTCAAGTGATAACGAAGAGTGGAAGCGCGGTCTGCGAAATGAATTGAAGCTTGATAAGGTTAACGGCTTTATAGGAAAGACGGTTATTCATCCTAAACAGATCAGTGTTGTAAATGAAGCGCTTAAGGTATCTCGTAAAGATTATGAGGATGCGAAAGAAATATTAAATTGGGATGAGACCGGCCTGCAGGTAGGGAAGAGTTTTGCGGGAGAACGAATGAATGAAGTTAAAACGCATATAAATTGGGCATACAAAACAATAACACTTGCGGAAATATACGGAGTGAATTGAAAACGGTAACTATAGGAGGACTTTAAAATTGCAGTATTCAGTAGATGACTTGGTAAGATTGGCAAAGAGGGATAATAATAATATACGACCTTACCTGTATGTCAATCCAATCCAGGGAAAGCATATTCCTACAAATCCAGAGGATACGATGATGATGTGTCGTACTTTAGCAAATATGGTGAAGGAGGCATATCCGTCTGATCGGCTATTCGTAATTGGATTTGCAGAAACTGCGACTGGAATAGCTGCCGGTGTTTGTCACTATTTGGATAATGTGGTTTTCTATCAGAACACAACAAGAGAACATTTGGAAAATGAAGAGTATTTGTACTTCACAGAATCTCACAGCCATGCAACCGATCAGATGTTGAGGACTAATGGAATCGGGGATTGTTTAGAGAAGGTTGACAGGGTAGTTTTTATCGATGATGAAGTAACGACTGGAAATACCATTTGCAAGCTGGCGGATATCTTAAAGGAAAAGTATGGGACAAAAGAGATCAAATTCAGCATTGTTTCAATCCTGAACAGTATGACTAATCTCCGTGTTAATCAACTTGAAGATGAAGGAATTGAGTGCCTGTTTATATCGGATCTCCCTTTTGAATATAAGAAAGACAGCATCATGAATATTTCCTACGAGGAAGACAGGGATACATTTTGTAAATCCAATAAGCTTTTGGATGTTGAATGCGTGGAATTTGATACGAAGATAAATGCACGCAAAGCGGTTGTGTTTAGTGATTATGAAAAAGAGACCGAAAGGTATGCAGGTGAGATTGAGAATAATATAGGCTATGAGAGGTATAACGATATTCTTGTTCTTGGCACTGAAGAATGTATGTATCCGGCTTTACGCCTGGGAGAGATACTATATAGAGACGGTGCTGCTCAAGTGGTTAAGGTTCATGCGACAACAAGAAGCCCTATCATTGCATCAGGTGCTGAAGGCTATCCTCTAAGCCATAGATATCAGATCAGAAGTGTATATGATAAGGCACGAGATACATATGTATACAATTTGAGAAAATACGATAAGGTGATAATTGTCACTGATGCGGCTGACATCGCAGAAGGAATGAGTGATCTGCTCACTGCATTAAGTAGTGTCGGAAATCAGAATATTTTGGTTTCTAGATGGCGTTATTCGTGACGAATAGGGATTTATAGATGAACAGTAGTTTTTTAGAAGAAGATGTCACGTTACTTCTAAAGGATATTACGGGTTTGGTGGACCCTTTACCTACAGAAGAACGAGAGAAAAGAATACAGAGCGGAACACATTATTCCGAAATGCTCCCTCTTGAGTATAGACCTACAGAGGATTATATTAGAATATACGAAGCATCATTAGTAGTTTTTGGACAGAATACTGCGGATGCGATCGCAAGAGTTTCCAACAAGATAGTCAGAGAAAAGGGAAGTAAAGTTGTTATTGTTTCCCTAGCAAGGGCGGGGACTCCGCTTGGTATATTGATACGACGGTACATCAGAAAAAAATATGGATTTGAATGCCCACACTATTCGATATCAATAATCAGAGATCGTGGCATAGATAGAAATGCTGTAAACTATATAGTAGAAAGACATGGGGCAGAATGCATCCAGTTCGTTGACGGATGGACAGGCAAGGGTGCGATTTATAATGAGTTGAAGAAGGAATTAAAATCCTTCGAAGGAATACAGGATAGTCTTGCAGTACTTGCAGATCCTGCAGGACTCACGGAACTATGCGGAACCCATGATGATATTATGATCCCGAGCTCATGTCTAAATTGTACAGTCAGTGGACTGATTAGCAGGACTTTTCTAAGAAGTGACATTATCGGAAAAGATGATTTTCATGGAGCAGCGTTTTACGGAGATCTACGACCGGAAGATCGCACTTATGAGTTTATCGATTATATCGAAAGCATGTTTGATTATGAAATTGAACCAGATAACAAAATCCTTGCATCAAATGGGATGGAAGATGTAAAAAAACTTGCTAAAATGTTCGATATAAGAAATATCAATTACATCAAGCCCGGAATAGGTGAAACTACAAGGGTTCTTTTAAGACGCATTCCGTGGAAGGTAGTAATTGATGAAAGGTATAAGAAGTCCAGAGAGCTTGACCACATAAGACAATTGTCGTTTGAAAAAAATGTGGAAATTGAGTATGTTCACTTGAATAACTACAAATGTTGTGGGCTGATTAAACAGCTGGCAGACATATAATAACGAATCTACGGAGGTATGCGTATGAAGTTTTCCTTTGTAAAAAATGATACTACAACTTATTGGGATGAGATTGGGCTGATTTTGATTACGCTGATAGCACTGGCTATTGGAGTCTTACTCCTTGTGTTCCGTCCAAGTTTTTGGATCATTTCAGAAAGCACAAGTGTTTGTTTCGGAGTAATATCGCTTCTTTTGGCGGTTATGTATACGCCGTGTATCATTTACCGTCTTTTTGAAAACAAGATTGAAAAGAAGGGAGAGAGGAAATGAGCAAACAGAGAGAGTCTGTCTGTGTTTCAGGGGTAGTTGAGGCAAGGTTTGGGTGGAATGCATTTCCGAGACAGCGTTCTGGAGGGTTAATAGGCGGATTGTTTGATAAGGAAGTGTCTATCGATTGCGATGCAAGAGCTGTTTTTTGCAAAGAGGACGGCACTCCGATTTCATCGGTAACGGAAGAGTGTTGCTTGTATTACGGGAACAGGACTATGTTCGATGGGGCTGCTGTACACCTTGGTGATAATCGGGTTGGCGGAAAAGGTGATGACGAGGTAATTGTGCTTGATTTGAATAAGTTGCCGGTACAAGCTGAACAGGTGATTCTGACGTTGGATATTTTTAAGGAGAAAAAACGTATAGGTACAGGGAAAATCCAAGAGGCATTTGTAAGAATAGTAGATCAGAAATCCGGTGATGAACTTGCGAGGACCGATATTTCGAACCTTTACAGTGGGGCCAAAATGGTTATTGCCGGAAGAATTCAACGGAACGGAGATAGTTGGGTGTTCGTGCATGAAGGTGTGTCTGTTCAAACTACAGATATGAATGACTTTATCTACAACACGCCTAAGTGTAGTAATTTTTGAGTAAAGCGAGGTGGCAGAATGAAATTTGGAATGAGAACACCGAGTTTGAAGAAATCATTTAAGGCTCGCACGACAGGCAAACTTAAACGCAAAGTAAAGAAAACGCTAATTCCGGGATATGGGAAGAAGGGCATTGGCTGGATCAAAAACCCGAAAAAAGCTGCATATAATAAGGTGTACAACAAAACGAGTTTCAGTCTTTTTGACCTTTTCAAATAGCAGCTCGCTTCTGAAAAGAGACTTGACAAGTCTCTTTTTTTACCTTATACTTACGCATAGTGGCGTAATTAGAAAAATTAGCGGAATCTGCGATAGCATATATAGTAACGATTGATTATAATTTGGGTGCTTTAAACGCACACCGCTGAGAAGGATGGTCGAGAAATATGAAAGAAGAAAATATGAGATTCGGTCAGTTTATAAGAGCAAAAAGACTGGCAGACAGCCGTGAACTGACATTAAAGGATATCTCATCAGCAATCGGGTTATCACTGAGTATGTTGAGTGATATTGAGAAAGGGAGAAGAAAGCCTTTTGACAGTGATAAAATCGAGGCGTTTTGTGATTATCTGACCCTTACGCCAGAAGACAAGGCAAGGATGTACGACCTTGCTGCAAGGGAAAAGTCTGAGGTGCCATCTGACATCGAAGATACTATGATGTATACCGAAATAGGAAATATGGCAAGAATGGCTCTCCGTATGACAAATGATGGTCTTGCAGACGAAGAGGATTGGAAATCGTTCATCCGTCAACTGGAGAAGAAAAGGGGGCAAGACGATGCTTGAGTTTCATTGTAAAAGACATGCAAAGGATGGCACGCCCATCATAAAGGATACTGAAATTGCAGACTATGCGGAGGCGTTGGTACGAGATTACAACGCCAAATACATCAAAGAACCGTGGCTTTTAGATCCGTTGAAGTTTTCGGAGTATTATCTGGAAGCAAACCTTGATTTTGTAGATATATATTGCGAAGAGGGTGAGCAGATAGCAGGTGCCACGGTTTTCAATACGGAAAAAATTAAGCTCTTTGACAGAGAACACATGAGAACTCGCTGTGAAACATTTGAGGCCAATACGATTTTGATCGACAATGAGACCATGAAGGAGGGAAAAGAAACATTTGCGAGGTTCACTGTGTTTCATGAGGATGGACATTTGTGTATGCATCCAAGGGTATTCAGGGTAGATCCGTATCAGATGAGTTTGTTCGATTTTATGGAATCCGAGACACCTAAGAGTGTAATCTGTTGCAGGAAGACGAATATTGAAGATAAGAAGGCGAAACTTGTAACCCAAGAGGATTTCCGGGAGCATCAGGCAAATGTCTTCGCCGCGGCTATAACGATGCCGAAGATGATCTTTACAGAAATTGCTATTGCGGGCATCCGGCAGATGGGATGCAAGGATGATTATTATGTTTTACCTACACTACGTGAAACCGATTATGATGAGTGTGCAGATTCTCTCGCATCTTATATGGGGCATAAGTTCAATGTGTCAAAGACTGCAGCGAGAGTTCAGCTGAGGAAATACGGACTGATCAAGACCTCTATGGAAGAATTCCAGGAGAGCAGACAAGGAAGATTATTTTAAGAGTGTAAGCCCGTCACAAAGTAAGCGCGATGAAGCTTGACGGAGTGACGGGCTATTTTGCTCCTATGAGTTACGCAAAATAGCGTAAATATCTTGGGAAATAAATTTATGAAATATACATCATAAACATGCCGGTGTTATGATGGGCATAGAAGGACAGGTGATCAATATATGAAGAAAAAATGGGTGTTAAAGAAAGACCTGAAAGAGCTTCGAGAGAAGGCCGGGCTTTCGATGGCAGCTTTGGCAGAAAAAACCTATACAACCAATACTACGATATTCCGTATTGAGAAGACCAGGATTGTATCCGACGAATCGTTGGCGGTGACTCTTTCACGGGTTCTGGAGGTATCCTTTGAGGATTTATATTTGGAGCAAAAACAGGAGGAAGAGGCTCTTGCCAAATGGGAGCATAACCTGAAAGCGGTATACGAGATTCAACCTGATAAGGAGAAATCATATTATCTGGCTTTCGTCATAAGGCGGGATAACGGAAAAACATATCAGGCCGCTTCTCCGACATACTGGACGGCTATGTGCGAAGACGGTTATGAATGGAGAGAACTGATCCAGTATCATCCGGATGGCATTATAGAGCAGATAAATAAATCTGGGACGAAGTGTGCAGCAATCCATGATGAAGAGTCGTTGATATATTTTTATTACGGACTTGAAGATGATGTTTTAACTGCTGCTCTGTTAGATACGGAAATAGTCAGTGCCCTGTATCCGAAATTGAGAACAAAGTATCAAGTAAGACCGGAAGAGATGACGGATTGTTGTGGATTCTGTGACTGCGTGTCAATAGTCCTGAGAGATGGCCTGTAGGAGGTGGATTCAGTGAAGAATGAACTCGATATTGTCCGAACGCCCAATGGTGCGTGCCTTGGCGTTAGGATCATGATAGATGGGAAGACCGGGGTTCGGTATAAGGCAGGAAAAAAGGTGGAGGATTTGCTTCCAGAGCAGGTTGTTGAATGTATCGCAGGTGTCCCGGTTGATCATATTGTATACAAAAACGAAGTTGTGAAGGACAAAGATGAAGAAGAGGACTTGGACTCCCTCGGTTAGGGTGGCATGCCGTGCATAGCTTTCCAGCTGTGAGGAGTAAATGTAAATGAAATAACTGCTAATCGAGTATTGCCGATTAAAGCGAGCAAGCCGGAGCAGTCAAAGTGATCAGATGATCATATCCAGGAATGGAGATCTCTGCATTTTGATTGTTCCGGCTATTATTTTGCCCGTTGATCGGAAAAAGCATTCACTGGGGAACTTTAATAAGTGAGAAAAAATCTTAACGGGTTCATTAGGTGAACCTATTGGAATTTATTTTTAAATCGTCAGCCAGTCTGGTGATTTAAGGATTATTTTCGAGACAGATCGGAAAAAGCACAAAACTGATACCTAGACCTGCGGAAGGGGTTTTAGAATAAGTTCTTTCTTTGACTGGGATACGAGGGTAAAAATCAGGCGGTTTTCGTTGTCTGTGACATGTAAGGAAAGATATTTGAACGATATCCGCTATTTTCCGGATGAATTGTCTTTAGAGAGGTAGAAGAAATGTTTTTATATCAGGTTAATTTTCCTGCGTATTTCTTTGACTGTGACTTGAGAGAGTTTATCTTCCGGTCAATTGCTTAGGAACTGACCTTATATATAGGGGAAGTATTTTAAACCGGAAAAATGCTGAGGAAAAGCGCTTAGGATGATGAGGGGGTTGCAAATATCCCATGACTTATAGAGGGGGTTGAATTTTTCGCCTTGTAGTAGGAGAAAAATAATTTTCCGGAATTATCGGAAAAATAAGCCGGAAAACTGATTAAGAGAGTAGGAGAGGTCAGAAAAATCGCTGTCAAATCTCCTATGAGTAGTAGAAGGATACGGTAAAACGCGGGCAACCGCTTTTACATATAAGCAAACGGGCGTAAGCCCAAGACAAAATATCACAAAGGCCTGATTACGTATAGGGCAATCTTGGATACATATGTTGCTGGTTGCAGGGATTCCCTGCAAAAAAGCGATATAGAGTACCCTTTGTTTCCTATACCTTTTTTCAGGCTCTGTAGGTCGGGTGCTCATCGCTTCCGGCTTCTTTTATCTCAGATTGTCCGAACCGTCAGATCAGGCGGAAAGGACAAATCATGAGATTTAAGAAGACAAGATGGGACAAGAGAGGTACGTACACTTATGTGGACAGCAACGGCAGAAGGTTTGAGGTAAAGCCGGGCGTTGACGGTGTGACAGAGGCAGATATCAAGATGCTTCATTCGCTGGATGATGCTGAGGTTTACAACAACATTAAAAATAGCCGTCCGGCAATGACTGCTGAAGAAAAGGCAAGGAAGAAAGTCTGGGAAGCGGAGCATCCGGGAGAGATCTATCCTGCAAACTGGAACCTGTCACTTGATTATATGGCAGGGGAAGACGGCGATGATGACAGGCTGGATAAAAGCGAGGTCACTGCGGCATGCAGCACTACTATGGATTATGAGGATGAGACAGAAGAAGAGATTGTGGACAGGCTGCTTGACTTTCTGGCTCCTATGCAGAGGAAGATTTATTATCTTCGTCATATCAGAGGATATAAGGGAAAAGAGGTTGCCGCAATGCTTGGCACTTCGGCGGCAAATGTGAGCCTTCGTTATAAGGAAGCATTGGCGAAGATCGAAGAGAAAAAAGAAAATATGTAATTTTTCCGGGCGGGGTTAATTTCCCACCCTCTTTCTTTGACTGTGACATGTAAGGCAGAGGGTCTTACAGAAAGCGAGGTGACACGATGAAACACAAAATCATTATCAATGTCACTGATCCAAACGGCAGGAAAGCCAACGTGCTCCGGGGAGCGGATATGAAGCTCCCGGCAAGACTGGTGAGATTCCTTTTCGGGGATTTCCAGCAGGTTTATCTCTTGTCACCGGGGCAGACGGTTGAATCCGTGAATATCAGTGAAGTCAAGGAAGGAGGAAAAACAGATGTCAAAGATGAGTCAGTTGTCAGCCCAGCTCGATGAGCTGATCCGCTGCGGTGAAGCCCTGATCGGTGTTGCTGAATCCCTCAGGGAGATGTTCTCGGGAGAGGAAGAGGCTCCAACGAGTGAGAAAGCAGCCGAAAAGCCTGCGGAAGAGAAACCGAAGGGAAAGGCAAAGAAGGAAGCTGAGACTGTAAGTGCCGATCCGGTACCTGAGAAGAAGGCAGTTACGCTGGAGGAGGTAAGAACCCTGCTTGCGGAGAAATCCCGTGCCGGTCATACGGAACAGGTGAAGGAGATCATTGCAAAGCATGGCGCGAAGAAGCTTTCAGAGATCGATCCTGCGGAGTATGAAGCGCTGATCGCAGAAGTGGAGGTGCTCTGATGCCTGATATGCATGCAACACTTTCCGCTTCTTCCAGCCACAGGTGGCTTGCCTGTCCGCCGTCCGCACTCTTAAATGCAGCGGTGCCGGATACCAGAAGCGAATATGCCGCCCAGGGTACGGATGCACATTCCTTATGTGAATACAAGGTGCTGAAGGCGATGGGTAAGAAGGCACAGGATCCGACAGAGAATCTTACATGGTTCGATGAAGAGATGGCGGACTGCTCCGATGCTTATGCGGCTTTCGTATCAGAGCTTACGGCAAGGGCGAAGGAGACCTGCAAGGATCCGATCGTCATGGTGGAACAGAGGCTTGATTTTTCCAGGTGGGTTCCAGAGGGCTTTGGTACCGGTGACTGCGTGGTCGTTGCGGATGATCTATTATCTGTAGTCGATTTCAAGTACGGAGTCGGAGTTCTGGTAGAAGCTGAAAATAATCCGCAGATGATGTGTTATGCGCTGGGTGCTTTGGAGCTTTTCGACGGTATCTATGATATCAACCGTGTGGAGATGACTATTTTCCAGCCAAGGCGTGAGCATGTCAGTACCTTCGAAATCACAAAGGAAGATCTCTACAAATGGGCGGATGAAGTGCTGAAGCCTGCGGCAGAGCTTGCGGCGAAGGGGGAAGGTGAGTTTAAAGCCGGAGACCATTGCCAGTTCTGTAAGGTAAAGGCTACCTGCAGGAAGAGGGCTGAATACAATCTGGAGCTTGCAAAATATGATTTCGAGATGCTTTCAACACTGGAGGATACAGAGATTGAAGCAATCCTTGCAAAGGTGGATGAGCTGATCGCATGGGGAGCGGATATCAAGGAGTATGCGCTTCAGCAGGCTGTCGCCGGCAAGCAGTGGAAGGACTGGAAGGTGGTCGAGGGTCGTTCCAACAGGAAGTACACGGACGAGGAAGCGGTGGCTCAGCTGGTTAACGCCGCAGGCTATGATCCCTGCGAACATAAGCTGATGGGAGTTACCGCAATGACAAAGCTTCTCGGCAAGAAGAAGTTTGAAGAACTGCTCGGAGCTTATATCGAAAAGCCTCAGGGCAAGCCAACATTAGTACCCATGTCGGACAAGCGTCCGGCTATGAACAAGGCAGCAGAAGCCGCAAATGATTTTAAGGAGGAAAACTGATATGTCAAACAATTTTGTTAATCCCACAAAGGTAATCACAGGAGTAAACACCAGATGGAGCTATGCCAATGTATGGCAGCCCAAGTCGATCAACGGAGGCGCGCCGAAGTACAGCGTGAGCCTGATCATCCCGAAGTCCGATACCAAGACCATCGCTAAGATCAAGGCTGCGATCCAGGCGGCATACGAGGAAGGCGAGTCGAAGCTTAAGGGCAACGGAAAGAGCGTTCCTGCGCTTTCCACGTTGAAGACACCTCTTCGTGACGGCGATTTGGAAAGACCGGATGATGAGGCCTATGCGAATTCTTATTTCGTGAATGCAAACAGCGGAACGGCTCCGGGAATCGTGGATGCGGACAGACAGCCGATCATTGATACCTCTGAGGTGTATTCCGGAGTATATGGCAGGGCAAGCGTCAACTTTTATGCCTTTAACTCCAATGGAAACAAGGGAATTGCCTGCGGGCTGAACAACCTTCAGAAGATGCGTGACGGTGAGCACCTTGGAGGCAAGACCAGCGCTGAGGATGATTTTGCTGACGGTGACGAGGATGATTTTCTGGACTGATAACGGCAAGGTAATGTAAACGGACGGCGGGGGCGAAAACCTCCGCCGTCTTTGCAGATAGAAAGGCGTGGTGAGATGAAAAAACTGAGTATCGATTTGGAGACTTTCAGCAGCGTGGATATCAGCAAGTGCGGTGTTTACAAATATGCGGAGGCTCCTGATTTTGAAATATTGCTGTTTGGATATTCCGTGGACGGCGGCGAGGTTCAGGTGCTGGATCTGGCACAGGGGGATGTGATCCCGGAGAGTATCCTTGCGGCATTATCGGATGAATATGTAACAAAGTGGGCATTCAACGCTCAATTTGAAAGGGTGTGTCTGTCGAATTACCTGAGGCGGCATTATCCGAAATACTTTCAGTCATACAGTATTGACGGGGATAAGACAGGAAATTATCTGGATCCGAAGGGCTGGAAATGTTCGATGGTATGGTCCGCCTATATGGGTCTGCCTCTTTCCCTTATGAGCGTGGGCGAGGTGCTGAAGCTTTCGGAACAGAAGATGGATGAGGGCAAGGCATTGATCAGGTATTTTTCGGTTCCATGTTCTCCAACGAAATCGAACGGGAACAGGACAAGGAATCTGCCGGAACACAATCCTGCGAAGTGGGAGCTTTTCAAAACCTACAACAAGAGGGACGTGGAAGTTGAGATGGCAATTCAGGACAAGTTAAAGCATTTCCCTGTGCCGGATGAGGTTTGGGAGGAATACTGGCTGGATCAGGAGATCAATGACCGTGGGATCGCTCTGGATATGGATGTAGTGACAAATGCGATAGCTATTGATGCTAGGACAAAAGAAGAATTATCCGGTCAGCTAAAAAGCCTGACGGATCTGGAAAATCCTAATTCGGCGGCTCAGATGAAAGGGTGGCTGTCTGAGAATGGTCTGGAAATGGAATCCATCGGGAAGAAGGAAGTGGCAGCGGTCATGGAGACGGCACCTCCCCATATCACGAAGGTTCTGGCTCTGCGTCAGCAGCTGGCAAAATCATCGGTATCAAAGTATCAGGCGATGCAGAATGCGGTATGTGCTGACGGCAGGGCAAGAGGAATGTTCCAGTTTTACGGAGCCAACCGGTCAGGGCGATGGGCGGGAAGGCTGATACAGCTGCAGAACCTTCCTCAGAACCATATGCCGGATTTGGAACAGGCAAGGGAGCTGGTAAAGACCGGGAATGTGGATGCCCTGGAGCTTTTATATGATAACGTGCCGAAGGTGCTTTCGGAACTGATCCGGACTGCCTTTATTCCAAAACCGGGATATAAGTTTGTGGTATCGGACTTTTCGGCAATCGAGGCAAGGGTGATCGCCTATTTGGCTGAAGAGAGCTGGAGGTCAGAGGTATTTAAGAACGGCGGGGATATTTATTGTGCGTCTGCCAGTCAGATGTTCCATTGCAAGGTGGAAAAGCACGGTGAGAATGCACATTTAAGGCAGAAGGGGAAGATTGCGGAACTGGCACTTGGATATGGCGGATCGGTCGGGGCGCTTAAGGCTATGGGGGCATTGGAGATGGGGATTCCGGAGGATGAGCTTCAGCCTCTGGTAGATTCATGGCGTGAGGCAAATCCGAAGATCGTTCAGTTCTGGTGGGATGTTGACCGGTGCGTGAAGGAAACCGTCAGGAAAAAGAAGGATACGAGTACCCACGGAATAGATTTTTCCTATAAGAGCGGGATGATGTTTATCACGCTTCCAAGTGGAAGGAAGCTCTGTTACGTAAAGCCGCGGATGGGAGAGAACAGGTTCGGCGGGGAGTCTGTAACCTATGAGGGCACCGGCACCAACAAACGCTGGGAGAGAATTGAAAGCTACGGTCCGAAGTTCGTGGAGAATATCGTGCAGGCGATATCCAGGGATATACTTTGTTACGCTATGAGGACGCTGTCCCATTGTTTCATTGTAGGGCATGTGCATGATGAGCTGATCATTGAGTGCAGCCGGGATGTTTCTATGGATGTGGTTTGTGAGCAGATGGGACGGACGCCGCCCTGGGTTCCGGGATTGATTTTAAATGCCGCAGGCTTTGAGGCAGGATTTTATAAAAAGGACGATTAAGGACAAAAGTTCATTTTTTTGAGGACGAGGTTAATTTCCCGTCCTCTTTTTTTGACTGTGACTTGAAGGGGCAAAGGTTCCTTACAGATCAAAGAAGGGAGGACGATCAGATGGACGTACTGGAAATCAGGTATGAAAACGGACATATGACAATCAACGTGCCGGTGTTCTTTCCATGCCTGCAGAAGAACACAAGGAAGCTGTTTCCTATGGTGAAAATATACTGCTCCGGGGAGGACAGGGAGGCGCTTGGCCATTATCTGTATCTTCTCAGGGCATTTCTTTATGCCCAGATGGAGACGGGAGACGGCTTTTCAGGCGTGCCGCCGGACTGGGATTATGGGTTGAATCATGTAGTTTCAGGTAAGGAAGAGAGGCGGTCGCTCTATAACAGGGCGGATAAGAATTACAGATTGTTTTGCAGTATGGAGGTGGATGACACATGGATGAACTGAAATATAACGGGGATGGGTATTACGACCCTACTACATTTGAAGCCTTGACAAGGATCGAAAAGGAAGAGTACGCGGCAAGGAAGGCGGCAAATTACAGACCATTGGTCTATATCTGCTCACCCTATGCAGGGGATGTGGAGAATAACACGGCCAGGGCAAGGGCTTTTTCCAGATTTGGAGTGATAAAAAGGGCGATACCGATCGCACCGCATCTGCTTTTCCCACAGTTCATGTCTGAGGAACGGGAACGCAGGCTTGCGCTTTTTATGGGAATGGTGCTCCTTGGGAAGTGCGATGAGGTCTGGGTGTTCGGGGACAGGATTTCCGAAGGAATGATGGCGGAGATTGAAAAGGCAAAGAAGATGCGCAAGAAGATCCGCTATTTCAACGAGGATATGGAGGAGGTAACGGAATGAGCCAGGATTTTAAGCTTCCGATCTGGGCGGCGAAATGCTGCGGGAACCAGAAAAACTGCGTGTATCCGGATGCCTACATGGTGACGGACGCGGAAATGATGAAAGAAGTGGTGAAGAATGACCATACCTTCATCTGCTTTAAGAACAATTACCGGAATGAGGACAATTTCAAGTATGCCTTTGCCGTGACGGAGGATATCGACAATACCCATTCCGACAACCCGGAAGACTGGTATACGAAGGATGACATCATAGCCGCTTTCCCGGATGTGCAGATGATCATTTATACCAGCCGCAACCATATGAAGAAGAAGGATGGCAAGGCGGCAAGACCGAGGTTCCATGTGGTGTTTTTCGTGGACAGGATCGATGATCCGGCGGAGTATAAGCTACTCCTTCAGATGGTGAGGGAATATTTCCCTTATTTCGATTCCAAAGCGCAGGATGCGGCCAGGTTCTTTTATGGGAATCCGGACACAGAGGTATATGTGCAGCCGGGGCTGATCAATCTGTCCATGTTCTTTGACATGGATGAGTTTGCGAGGATGGAAAAGGAGATCAGGGAGGGCAGCAGGAATGACACGCTGTTCAGGTGGGCAGTAAGCTCCATGAAACGCTACGGTGATACGGAAGAGACCATAAAGCGGTTTCACATGATGGCTGACAGATGCAACCCGCCGCTTCCTGATGAGGAACTGCAATCCATCTTAAAAAGCGCATCCAAATATTACGCAAAGATCAAGGAAGATCCGGAATATATCACGCCTGAGGTCTATAACGCAAAGGGACCTGTGAAGTGGGAGGATCCGATCCCGTTCGGTAGATATACCGTAGCGCAGTTCCCGGTGGATACCCTGCCGGAGGATATCGGGAAATATGTGCTTGCAGTCTCAAAAAGCACGCAGACTCCGGTGGACATGGCGGGCACGGTGGCGCTTGCAATATTGTCGGTGTGCCTGCAGGGAAAATTCTCCGTGCAGGGCAAGGCGGACTGGATCGAGCCGCTGAATACCTATTCGCTGGTGATCGCAATGCCGTCCGAAAGAAAATCGGCGGTGCAGCATATGATGCTGAAGCCGGTCAATGCCTATGAGCTTCAGTATAACCAGAGAAACGCGGCAAGGGTCGAGGGAAGCAAGATGCGGAAGCGCATTCTGGAAAAACGCCAGAAGGCTGTGGAGGACCAGGTGGCAAAGGGCAAAGCGGATGTCGAGGAACTGGAGAAGATCGCACAGGAAGTGGCTGATTTTGAAGAGGAAAGACCGCTGCAGCTGTATGTGGATGACATTACGACGGAAAAGCTGGTATCGGTCATATCCGACAATCACGGCCGGGCTTCCCTTGTGTCCAGCGAAGGCGGTATCTTTGATACTCTTGCGGGGATCTATACCAGAAACGTGAATATTGACGTGATGCTGAAGAGCTATTCCGGGGATCCGATCAGGGTTGACCGTATTGGGCGTGAAAGCGAGTGCATCATGAATCCGGCGCTGACGGTGCTCCTAATGGCACAGCCGAATGTGGTATCAGCGGTACTTGGGAACACGACTTTCAGGGGACGGGGACTTACGGCGAGATTCCTGTACTGCATGCCGGTATCTAAGGTTGGAAAACGCGACTTTAACAGCGAGACCGTGACGGATGTCGTTTACAGGGGATATGAGCAGAAGATCTTTAACCTTCTGGAAGATGAATACCCGGATAAGCCGGAGGTGATTACCTTATCCCCGGAGGCGCAGAAGAGACTTTCTGATTTTGCGGAAGAGATAGAGCCGAAGCTTTCCAAAGAATATGAGGATATGTCTGACTGGGTTGGAAAGCTTGTTGGTAATACGCTGCGGATCGCCGGCCTTCTCTGCCGTGCAGGCACTTTGCGGGGGCACGATTTTTTGGATGAAGAGGAACCGCTGGTAGTGGATGGGAAAACGATGGCAAATGCGGTAAGGCTGGGAAAGTATTTCCTGAACCATGCGCAGGCGGCTTACGACGTGCTTCCGGAGGATGGCATGTATAAGAAGGCGATCAGGATCCTTCAGGCACTTGTGGATAAGGGCGTGGAGGAGTTTGACAGGCGTATGGCGATGCGGATGTGCAGGTCGTTTAAGACGGTGGCTGAGATACAGCCAGTTCTGGACTTTCTGGATGATTACGGGTACCTGTACTTAAAGCCGGAGAAGCCTCAGGGAAACGGACGGCCTCCGCTTCCGAAGTACCTCGTCAATCCGGGCGCAAAAAGGATGATCTGTCCTTTATGACACGGTGCTGTCCGCAGGAAAATCTGCGAGTTGTGACCCGACAATGTCAGGTGTAGCAAGGGCTTTCGGGTTTTGTCGGTTTTGTCCCGATCCTATAGAAAACCATTTTTTAATAAATTTATTTATTTACAAAAATGTATATGAAACTTTTTATTTCATGGATATAGGGACAAAAGGGACAAGCGGTACAAAACCCGTCAAAGCACCATAAACAGGAGGTTTTTGATGAACAGATTGAATATAAACGGCTATGACACAGTGGACAGAAAGTATATTGCCAGGTGCATAAGGACGCTGAAAGCATGGGGAGCACCGCTGGAAAACTGGGTCTGCGTGGATGTCATTGACGTAAAAGGTGATGATGACGATGATGTGCCTTTTAGCACTTGCGAGCTGTGCGGTTGCAATAGTGTCAGGTATGAGCATGTTATGACACATGACCAGTATTTTGAAGAGGTTACTGTCGGCTGTATATGTGCCGGAATCATGGAGGGCGACATTTTAAGAGCCAGAGAGCGTGACAGGCAGATGAAGAACAGGTCACAGCGGAGGAAAAAGTTTGTTGCCAAAGGGTGGGAGGAATCCTTTTCGGGACAGATGTACAGAGACTACAAGGATGAAAGGATCCTGCTGCATAAATGTTCTGTCGGATATTCGGTGCAGGTGAAGGGCAGGATGCTTTATGAGTACAAAGGGAAGAGGATCACGGATACATTGTCTGCGGCATATGCGGCATTTGATGTCATGGATCCGGTGGAGGATATCATATGCGGGAAAAAGTGATCGAGGAAAAATTGAGGATAGCAGTAAAGACAGCAGGCGGGATAGCACTGAAATTTGTATCCCCGGGATTTGACGGCATGCCGGACAGGCTGGTGATCCTTCCGAAGGGCAGGATCGGGTTTGTCGAGGTTAAGGCACCCGGGGAGAAGCCAAGGCCGCTTCAGGTATCAAGGCATAAGCTTCTGAGACGGCTGGGTTGCAGGGTGTATGTCCTTGACGGGGCTGAAAAGATTGAAACGATCCTGCGGGAGATCGGAGGTGACGTAAGATGAAATATTTACCGCATGATTATCAGAAATACGCGACGCAGTACATTTTGGAGCATCCCGTAGCGGCGGTTCTGCTTTCGATGGGACTTGGAAAAACGAGCATTACGCTGACGGCGATATTTGAGCTGATGTTTGACTTCTTCGTGGTGAGGAAGGTGCTTATCATAGCTCCTTTAAGAGTCGCCAAGGTCACATGGAGCGATGAGATCAACAAATGGGATCACCTGTCAGGGCTGAAGTACAGCATAGCGGTGGGAACGGCAGCGGAGAGGAAAAAAGCACTTATGGAAAAGGCTGATATCTACATCATAAACCGGGAGAACGTCCAGTGGCTTGTAGAAGAGAGCGGGATTTCCTTTGATTATGACATGGTTGTGGTGGATGAGCTTTCTTCCTTCAAAAATCACCAGGCAAAGCGGTTTAAGGCTCTGATGAAGGTCCGCCCGAAGGTGAAAAGGATCGTGGGGCTTACCGGAACGCCTTCTTCCAACGGACTGATGGATCTGTTTGCGGAATTTAAGCTTCTGGACATGGGCGAGAGGCTTGGGAGGTTCATCGGGAATTACAGGGCGGCTTATTTTAAGCCGGATCGCATGAACGGTCCGATCGTTTACAGCTATAAGCTTCTTCCGGGAGCCGAGGACGAGATATACCGCAGGATTTCGGACATCACGATTTCCATGAAGGCGGAGGATCATCTGAAGATGCCTGAAATGGTTAGCAGCGAGTACAAGGTACATCTGGATGAGGCGGAAATGAAACGATATGAGGAAATGAAGCAGGAACTGGTGCTTCAGCTACCGGGAGGTGAGATCACAGCGGCAAATGCGGCTGCCCTCTCAGGAAAGTTGTCCCAGTTGGCCAATGGGTGCGTTTACGGTGATGACGGCGAAGTGAAATGGCTTCATAACAGAAAACTGGATGCCCTTGAGGATATCATCGAGAGCATGAACGGAAATCCCCTTCTTGTGGCGTACTGGTTCAAGCATGATCTGTCAAGGATCAGCGAGAGGCTGGATGCGGTAGGAATTTCTTTTGAAAAGCTGGATTCTGATGACAGTATCCGCAGGTGGAATGAGGGAAGAATACCGGTGGCGTTAATTCATCCGGCATCTGCCGGGCACGGGCTGAACCTGCAGAGTGGCGGAAATGTCATCGTATGGTTCGGGCTAACATGGAGTCTTGAACTGTACCAGCAGACGGTAGCAAGGCTGTGGCGTCAGGGACAGACGAAGGAAACGGTCATCGTGCAGCATATCGTATCTGCCGGAACGATCGATGAGAGGATGTTGAAGGCTCTGGCGGAGAAGGACCATACACAGGCAACGTTGATAGAAGCGGTGAAAGCGGAGGTGGTGATGGATGGCGGCTAATAAGAATCTGGCGGATGATCCCTATGAACGGCTGGCCAATGCGATCATCCTTCAGGCGGTGACGGATTACAGGGCGGCGCTTAAGGCCGTGAAGCGCAATCCGAATAACAGAACAGCCATGGATAATGCTTTACAGATCGAGAGGTTTTTCCGGTCAGGCTGGTATGGCACGCTGACATTGGTGGACGGGGAATACCTGATCAGGAGGCTTCAGGACGAAATAAGACAATCATAGAAAATCAGTGACAATCAGAGTCAATCCGAGTGGAAACCAAAACATTTTCAATCGGAGGTAGATGACATGAACGTAGTTTGGAAGTATCTGGATAAAAGAGCGGGAGCCGTGGCGGCACTGAAGGACTTTGGAAGCATGAAGTTTATCATTGACAATACGGATGCCGAGATAAAGGCAGTCTATGAGAAGATGGGGTCAGTTGGAAGCATCCGTTATGACGGTATGCCTCATGCACATAATCCTAAGGCTGGAGAGGACAGGCTTGTAAATATGATCGATGAGATCGATGTCCTGAAGGAGCGGTACAGGCAGGCGGTGGAATATATGGAATGGTTCGTACCGGCGTGGGAACAGATGACAGAGGATGAACGCTTTGTGCTGGAATCCTTCTACAGCGAGGACAACGAGTACGGGAGCAGTGCGGCAGATATGGTGGCGAGGTATTTTCATATCGAGCGTGCATCTGCTTATCGTAAGAAGAACCGTGCCGTGGATAAGCTGACAGTTCTCTTATTCGGGAAGCCGTAAAGTGTGTGTCCACTTTTTGAGACGATTTCCTATAGTGGACATGCTATATTGGTATCGTGGAAAACCGGGGAGGGAAAACGGGGAGTCAGATGCAGTGTCCACTTTCTGAGACGATTCCCCATAGTGGACATGTTATACTGATATCGTGGAAAACCGGGAAGAATTACGGAGAGCCTTGTGGGAGAAATCCTGCGGGGCTTTTCTTTTGCAAAGAAATGGAGGTGGCTGGATGCCGAGAAAACCAAAGCACCCATGCTCTTATCCCGGATGTCCTAAGCTTACAGACAGGAGATTCTGTGAAGAGCATGAGAAGCTGAACAACAGTAACTATGAGAAGTATGGACGGGATCCCCGGACAAAGAGACGTTACGGGAGAGCGTGGAAAAGGATCCGTGACAAGTATGCTGCGGAGCATCCGCTCTGTGAGCTGTGCTTTGAGCGTGGAGTGATAGTCCCCACGGAAGAGATCCATCATAAGAAGCCGCTGAGTGAAGGTGGCACGCATGATCGGAGCAATCTGATCTCTCTGTGCAAGTCGTGTCATTCGCGGATACATGCTGAGCGTGGAGACCGATGGGGGTATCACACACATGAGTAGGGGTAGCGGGGGTGAAAATCCCCACGAGTATATTCTCCAGGGAACGGCGCGGGGGTCACACGCACAAAAAGAAGAAATCAAACGGGGTATTACCCCGGCAGGGAATTGAGGTGGAGGAAAATGGCCAAAGACGGGACTATGCGCGGCGGCGCAAGGGTCGGTTCCGGCAGGAAGTCCAAAGCCCTGACGGAAAAGATCGACAGCGGGCTTGCGGCAACGGTCATTGACCTTCCGGAGCCTGCGGAGATAAGCGGCGAGGATGTGCCGCCGGTGAAGGACTTCTTAAAGGCTGCTCAGAAGAGCGGCATTGACCTTTGCGCGGAGGATGTGTTCAAGGCAACCTTCCTCTGGCTGAAGGAAAGAGGCTGTGACCGGCTGGTGAATACGCAGCTGATCGAACAGTACGCAATGATGGTATCCAGATGGGTACAGTGCGAAACCTGCATATCGGAATACGGATTTCTGGCGAAGCATCCGACTACGGGAGCAGCAATCACTTCTCCATATGTGACGATGAGCCAGAATTACCTGAAGCAGGTAAACCAGTGCTGGTACCAGATTTATCAGATTGTGAAGGAAAACTGCTCCGTGGAATACGGCGGGGCGAATCCGCATGATGACCTGATGGAAAGACTGCTATCAGCACGGAAGAAATAGGAGGGTTTTGATGAAATATGTGAAGAAAAAGCTGTCAGAACTGAAGCCTTATGAGAACAATCCGAGGATAAATGATGAAGCGGTGGACGATGTTGCGGAGAGCATTAAGCAGTGTTCCTACATCGCACCGATCATTATTGACGAGGATGGCGTGATCCTGGCAGGTCATACCAGATATAAGGCTCTGAAGAAGCTGGGATATAAGGAATGCGAGGTTGTGATTGCATCCGATCTGACAGAGGAACAGAAGAAAAAATACCGTCTGTACGATAACAAGACGGCGGAGATGGCTTCCTGGGATCAGAAAAAGCTTTCTGCGGAGTTATGTGATGTGGATTTTCAGGGATATGATTTCGGACAGCCTGAGATCGCGCTTCCGGACGAAGGATCCGGTGAGGACGGTCCTAAGACGATGACCTGTCCGTGCTGCGGGGAGGTGTTCGAGGTATGAAGCTGCAGAAATTAAAGCTGGCTGATATTAAGCCCTATGAGAATAATCCGCGTAAGAATGATGACGCGGTGAATGCGGTTGCCGAGAGCATCCGCCAGTGTTCTTATATCACGCCGATTATTGTGGATGAGGATAATGTGATCATAGCAGGACACACACGGTATAAAGCCTTGAAGGCTCTGGGAGAAGAATCCGCCGAGTGCCTTATCTGCGACGGTTTGACAGAGGAACAGAAAAAGAAATACCGGTTCCTGGATAACAAGACCGGTGAGAAGGCAACATGGGATCTGATGAAATTGGAAGTCGAACTGGAAGGGCTTGACCTGGAAGGATTCGACTTTTTTGGTATGGCGGTTGACCTGCCTGTGAATGGAGAAAGCGACGGTTCTGATAAAGAGCTGAACGGAACCACGGAGCTGGATACGGAGGTGTTTGGGGATGAAAAGTTCAAATATGAATGCCCGAAATGCGGTTTCCGGTTCAACTGAGTTTCCGTGGAAGTGGAGCCTGACTGATCTGGAGAAAAGACCGAAGCACGGGCATACAGTGTTTTCGTGTTTCTCCTGCGGCGGCGGCTCCTCAATGGGATATAAGCTGGCGGGTTTTGATGTCGTGGGTAACTGCGAGATCGATCCCGACATGATGAAGGTCTATAAGAAGAATAATCATCCGAAGAACAGCTTCCTTATGGATATCAGGGATTTCCTGAAGCTGCCGGATGAAAAGATACCGGAAGAACTGTTTCATCTGGATGTGCTGGATGGTTCGCCGCCCTGCTCCGTGTTCTCAACGGCGGGAGTCAGGGAAGAAGGCTGGAATACGGAAAAAGTGTTCCGGGAAGGGCAGGCGAAACAGAGGCTGGATGACCTGTTCTTTTTCTTTATCCGTGTTGCAGAGAGATTGAAGCCTAAAGTTGTGATCGCTGAGAATGTGAAGGGGTTGATTACAGGAAACGCTAAAGGATGGGTGAATCAGATCATAAAGGCATTTGGCGATGCTGGGTATGATGTGCAGATTTTTCTATTCAATGCGGCAAGGATGGGCGTGCCTCAGAAAAGGGAGCGCGTCTTTTTTATCGCACACAGGAAAGAACTGAAGTATCCGAAGCTTTTCATGAACTTTGATTCAAAGCCGATTCCATTTGGTGATGTAAGGGAACCATATGGAAAAGCGATGGATGAAAACAGCATTCAGGCAAAATTGCTGAAATACAGGATTCCGTCTGACCGATGTATTGCTGATATCAATGCAAGAGTCAGGAAGAAGAAAAACAGTGGTTTTACCACACCGATTTTGTCAGATGATGAGCCTGCATACACGATTGTTGCCGGGAGTAGCCTTTACCGGATGTGTGATGGATTGTTACTGACGGATAAAGACATTGTCAGTTGCCAGACGTTTCCGCAGGATTATGACTTCATGGACCAGAGTGCCCAGTATATCTGCGGCATGAGCGTCCCGCCGGTGATGATGGCGAAGATTTCCGAGCAGGTGTACCGGCAATGGCTTAAAGGTGGTGATGTTACTTGAAGATGAGGAAGCTGAAGAAATATAAGCCGACGAAGTTCAGAGCGAAAGACTCCACTTACAACAAGGAAGCGGCTGATTATGCTGTGGATTTTATAGAGTGCCTGTGCCATACGAAGGGTACTTGGGCGGGGAAGCCTTTTGAACTGATCGATTGGCAGGAACAGATAATCCGGGATGTTTTCGGGACGATGAAGCCGAACGGATACCGGCAGTTCAATACTGCGTATATCGAAATCCCGAAGAAACAGGGAAAGAGTGAGCTGGCTGCGGCGGTGGCGCTTCTGCTCTGTTGCGGGGATGGTGAAGAGAGGGCTGAGGTTTATGGCTGTGCGGCTGACCGGCAGCAGGCTTCCATCGTTTTCGAGGTTGCCGCTGATATGGTCAGGATGTGTCCGGCTCTGAATAAGAGGGTGAAGATCCTTGCTTCACAGAAGAGAATCATCTTCCAGCCAACGAACAGCTTTTATCAGGTGCTGTCTGCGGAGGCTTATTCCAAACACGGCTTCAATATCCACGGGGTTGTGTTCGATGAGCTTCATACTCAGCCGAACAGGAAACTCTTTGATGTCATGACGAAGGGATCCGGTGATGCCAGGATGCAGCCTTTGTATTTCCTGATCACGACAGCGGGTACGGATACAAACAGTATCTGCTATGAAACGCATCAGAAGGCGAAGGATATCCTGGAAGGTCGGAAGATCGATCCTACTTTTTATCCGGTGATCTATGGTGCGGATGAAGCGGACGACTGGACGGATCCGAAGGTCTGGAAGAAAGCGAATCCTTCACTTGATATCACGGTGGGTATCGACAAAGTGAAGGCGGCCTGTGAATCGGCAAAACAGAATCCGGGAGAGGAAAATTCCTTCCGGCAGCTGAGGCTGAACCAATGGGTGAAGCAGGCGGTCAGGTGGATGCCGATGGAGAAATGGGATGCCTGCAATTTCCCTGTGGATGAGGATGAGCTGGAAGGGCGTGTCTGCTACGGCGGTCTGGACTTGTCGAGTACGACTGACTTGACAGCTTTTGCCCTGGTATTTCCGCCGGTGGATGATGAGGATAAGTACACGGTGCTGTCCTACTTCTGGGTTCCGGAGGAAACGCTGGATTTGCGAGTGAAAAGAGATCATGTTCCTTATGATGTCTGGGAGCGGAAGGGCTTTCTGGAAACGACGGAAGGGAACGTGGTCCATTACGGATATATTGAGAAGTTCATTGAGCGGTTGGGTGAGAGATTTTACATCCGGGAGATCGCTTATGACCGATGGGGAGCGACGCAATTATCACAGGATCTGGAAGGAATGGGATTCACGGTGGTTCCGTTCGGTCAGGGTTTTGCTTCCATGTCGCCTCCGACAAAAGAATTGATGAGGCTTGTGCTGGAACAGAAGATCGCCCACGGTGGACATCCGGTACTGCGCTGGAACATGGATAACATTTATATCCGCACGGATCCAGCTGGCAACATCAAGGCGGATAAGGCGAAGTCCACGGAGAAAATCGACGGTGCTATCGCAATGATCATGGCGCTTGACCGTGCGATCAGGTGCGGAAATGAGACCACGGAATCAGTTTATGATACCCGCGGTCTTTTGGTTTTCTGAGGAAATAAAAATGTTGATTTCATCATTGATCGGCTTCCTTGTGATACGGGAAGCCTTGAATCAGGCATATGAAGGAGGGAGAGGCTATGGGAATACTTAGTGGTTTGATTCGGAGCAGGGATAAGCCCACGGATAGGACGGCGGGGAGTGCTTACAGCTTCTTTCTGGGCGGAACCGCAAGCGGCAAGTATGTGACGGAACGGTCTGCGATGCAGATGACGGCAGTGTACTGCTGCGTGAGGATACTGTCCGAGGCGGTGGCTAGCCTGCCATTACAATTATACAGATATACCGATGACGGCGGTAAAGAAAAAGCGGTGGATCATCCGCTTTATTTTTTGCTCCATGATGAGCCGAATCCGGAAATGACTTCCTTTATTTTCAGGGAGACATTGATGACGCACCTGCTCCTGTGGGGTAACGCCTACAGCCAGATCATCAGGAATGGTAAGGGTGAAGTAATAGCTCTGTATCCGCTGATGCCGGATCGAATGAAGGTTGATCGTGATGATAACGGAAAGTTGTATTACGAATACACCGTATACGATTCAGACGATGTGGAAGGCAGGAAGGGCACGGATAAGGTTGGACGGACAGTAAAACTTCAGCCTACAGACGTACTGCATATTCCGGGGTTGGGATTTGATGGTCTGGTTGGGTATTCACCGATTGCTATGGCCAAGAATGCTATCGGACTTGCAATCGCTACCGAGGAATACGGCAGTAAGTTCTTTGCGAACGGCGCGGCTCCTTCCGGTGTGCTGGAGCATCCGGGAACGATCAAGGATCCTTCGAGGGTCCGTGAGTCATGGCAGGCGACTTTCGGAGGTTCAGGCAATGCCAATAAGATCGCGGTTCTGGAAGAAGGCATGAAGTACACGCCGATTTCCATTTCACCGGAACAGGCTCAGTTTTTGGAGACAAGGAAGTTTCAGATTGACGAGATCGCAAGAATCTTCCGTGTGCCGCCTCATATGATCGGGGATTTGGAGAAGTCCAGCTTCAATAATATTGAGCAGCAGTCGCTTGAATTTGTGAAATACACGCTGGATCCCTGGGTGAGCAGATGGGAGCAGGCGATGGTGAGGGCGTTGCTGAGTCCTGAAGAAAAAAAGAAATATTTCTTTAAGTTCAATGTGGATGGGCTTTTGAGAGGTGATTACCAGAGCCGTATGAACGGCTATGCAACCGCAAGGCAGAACGGCTGGATGTCTGCAAATGACATCCGGGAGTTAGAGCAGATGGATCGCATACCTGCGGAGGAGGGTGGCGACCTGTATTTGGTGAACGGAAATATGATACCGATCACAGGGGCACTGAATAATGTGCAGACTGACGAAGGGAAGGAGGAAGAACCGAATGAGTCAGAAGAAGTTTTGGGTGTGGAAGAATCAGGCGGACGGCGAATCCGGCGAGAGTGACGGAAATGCAGCCAGAGAACTAGAACTGTATGGAACGATCGCTGAAGAAAGCTGGTTCGATGATGACATCACGCCTGCAATGTTCAAGGAGGAACTGTTTGCCGGTTCCGGTCCTATTACGGTGTGGATCAATTCACCGGGAGGGGACTGCATAGCGGCAAGTCAGATCTATACAATGCTGATGGATTATAAGGGTGACGTGACGGTCAAGATTGACGGAATTGCGGCTTCGGCAGCAAGCGTGATTGCCATGGCTGGAACTGAGGTGCTGATGGCACCAACAGCCCTGATGATGATCCATAATCCGGCAACCATTGCAATGGGCGATCATGACGACATGAAGAAAGCAATCTCCATGCTGGATGAGGTCAAGGAAAGCATTATCAATGCTTACGAAATCAAGACCAGTCTTTCAAGGGATAAGCTTTCAAAGCTCATGGATGCGGAAACCTGGATGAATGCTAACAAGGCTGTGGAGCTTGGTTTTGCTGACGGCGTTCTTGAAGATGAGAAGGCTGTTGCAGAGATTCCGGCATATGCATTTTCCAGAAAGACCGTGCAGGCGGCGTTGATGAATAAGATCAGCGCAAAGGTCGGAGCGGAGAAGCAGGAAATGAAGCCTGTAGATATTCTGCCTGAACAGGTAAAGGAACCGGCTGAAGAAAAGCCGGAAGTAACTGAGAAACCTATGGGACGTTCCGTTGATGAATTGAAGGAACGCCTCAAAACTATCAAAAATTTCATTTAATGGAGGGAAACGATCATGACTATTATTGAGATGAGAGAAAAGAGAGCAAAGCTGTGGAATACGATGGAAGGATTCCTCGATACCCA
Source organism: Oribacterium sp. (assembly GCA_017940955.1). Next base: position 3,314 of record JAGAXP010000287.1, on the reverse strand, counting down.
CAGAAACGACAAGGGTGTGCTTTCCGTTGAGGATGATGCCACCTATGCCAACATGGAGAAGGATCTGAATGATCTTTCCAACGAGATCAGGCGTATGGAGCGCCGTGATGCGATGGAGGCGGAGCTTTCTAAGCCCGTGAATCAGCCTATCACAGCTCAGCCTGAAAGACATGAGCCTGAGAAGCAGGGCAGGGCTTCCAATGCGTACAAGGAGGATTTCGGAAGACATCTCCGCGGCAAGGCTCCTATCCATAACGTTCTTTCGGAGAGTTCCGATCAGGACGGCGGATATCTTGTACCGGAAGAGTTTGAGACCTTTATTGTTGACGGACTGAAGGAAGCGAATGTGATCCGTTCTATCGCAAAGGTGATCACGACGCATCACGACAGGAAGATTCCTATCGCTGTGGGTCATTCGGTAGCAAACTGGACTCCTGAGAACGGGGAATTTACGGAGAGCAATCCGACCTTCGGACAGAAGCAGATCGACGCTCACAAGCTTACGGATCTGATCCGTGTCAGCGTGGAGCTTCTTCAGGATTCTGCTTTTTCTCTGGAAGAGTATATCGCCAATGAGTTTGCAAGAGCCTTTGGCGTTGCAGAAGAAGAGGCGTTCTGCGTGGGTACCGGCTCCGGTCAGCCCACGGGTATCTTCACTGCAAATGGCGGACAGGTAGGTGTAACGGCAGCTGCTAATAACGCCGTAACTGCGGATGAGCTTATCAATCTGGTATATGCGCTGAAGTCTCCTTACAGGAGAAATGCCGGATTCCTGATGAACGATGCGACTATTTCCGCGATCAGGAAGCTGAAGGATGGCAATGGTGTTTATCTCTGGCAGCCTTCCCTTCAGGCAAATGAGCCGGATAAGCTTCTTGGCTACAACCTGTATACGACTCCTTATGCGCCTACTATGGCGGCAGGGGCTTACACCATTGCATTCGGTGATTTCAAGAATTACTGGATTGGGGATCGTGCAGGACGTACCGTGCAGAGACTCAACGAGCTTTATGCTACCAATGGCCAGATCGGCTATGTGGCAACGGAGCGTGTTGATGGTAAGGTGATCCTTCCTGAAGGCATCCAGCTTCTTAGGATGAAGGCGTAAGGACAACGGATAACAGGGCTGCTGTATTAGACGATACGGCAGCCCGGATTTTGGAGGTGGAAAATGAGCGATTATAACGCAAAGAATTATACCGAGCAGGGCGGTGAGGTCACTCATATCGGCGGAAAGATCGTCTATGACAACGGCCTGATGCCGAATATGAGCACGGCTGACGTGACAAGCGATACCGTGGCAAAAGTAAGGACCAGTCTGAATGCCCTGATCACGAATCTCAAGAATGCGGGTCTCATGATAGGTGATGCGTTCACTATGCAGTATGCGGCGGTGACGGACAGCATTGCCGGTCACGCGGATCGTCAGTATAACACAGGGAAGATTTCCAATGTTGCCGTGGATAATGATGAGCATATCATTACGATCACTTTGTCTGAGAAGGTGAAAAACCTGAAGGATTTTGACGGTAAGAACGGCTGGGGCGTTCACAAGTGGCTTGGAGTAGGTCTTGAGGTCGGAATCTCTCCGATTACCGGTCTTTATTACAACGGAACTGCTTTGAGCGCAGAGGATGTTACGGAAGCGACTCAGTGCGGTTTGGATGCCGGATATTTTGTCCGCTGGGTTGCGGCTGATCTGGTGCTTGCCGGTAATAACAACGAGAAGTCGGTTGATAACTTCACATTGTGGGCTGACGGGTATGCTGAGACAACCTACAAGCTTGTGATCGTGGAGCCTGAGGATGATTCCGAAGAGTAAGAAGTACGGGGCGGCGGTTTTTATGCCGTCCCTTTTAAGAGGTGATGCAGATGACTGTAACTGTGGATGAAATGAAGAATTATCTGCGTATTGATTACGAGGATGATGATTCCCTAATCGAGAATTTCATAATGGCAGGCAAGAAACAGTGCATGGATATCCTGCGGACGGAGACGGAAGCTGATCTGGATGATTGCGCAAACGGGAAGATTGCTGTGATGTTCACAGTGGCTTATCTGTATGAGCACAGGGAAGAGGCTGACCATCATGCGATGGATCTGACACTTCGGGCTTTGCTGTTTGGAAGCCGGAAGGAGGGATTCTGATGAATGTGGCGGCTTTGAGATCGAAGGTGACATTCCAGAAGAATGAAACCGTGACGGATAAGTACGGCAATCATAAGAATGCCTGGACAGATTACTATACCTGCTTTGCCACGATCGGCGGCGAAGGGCTGGCAAGTTCCAAGGAAGAACAGGTTGCCGGTACAACGGTTGAGGATTTTTCCATGACGGTTACGGTCCGGTATTGCAGTAAGGCTACGGCGGTCACTTCCACGGGGTTCAGGGTGATGTTTATGGGTGAGATTTATAACATCGAGAACATTGACCATATGAATTTCCGGAAGAAGTCGCTGAAGTTTACCTGCAGGAAGGAGCGGCGATGAGTCAGACGATAAAGATTGACCAGTTGGCGGATACCGTGATGAAGGGCATGGAAGAATACGCGAAGCTTGCGGCGGACGACCTGAAGAAGGATGTGAAGAAAGCCGGGGATACGGTGAAGAAGCAGATCGAGGGCACGGCTCCGAAGAAGACCGGGAAGTATTCCAAGAGCTGGGCGGTGAAAAAGACCAAGGAGACTTCTGATTCCATCCAGGTCGTTGTGCATTCCAAGAGGTATCAGCTGACGCATCTTTTGGAGTTTGGCCATGCGAAGAGGGGCGGCGGAAGGACAAGGGCTTTTCCGCACATCGCTCCGGCGGAGCAGGCAGGAATCGAGCAGCTGACAAGGGATATCGAGAGAGATTTACGGAAGGGCGGTTAGTGATGATGGAGATATTGCTTTTAGGATTCGTTATTGCTGTCGGGTTTGCCGGGATAGGTATTTTTATCTGTTATGGCAGGCAGAGAGGCGAAAACTGCCGGGGGTATCCCTATAACTGTCCGGTCTGCCGTCATGCTGCCGAGTGCATCATAGAGATCGGGAGGAAAAAGGATGACGCATGAAGAAGTGATGCAGATGCTGTCGGAACTGGATATTCCTTTTGCGTATGACCATTTCGCGGAAGGGGAAAGTCCTGATCCGCCGTTCATCTGCTTTTTGTTTCCAGGTTCGGAGAACTTTTCCGCGGACAACGTGGTGTATATGGAGTTTTCCAACCTGAGCATTGAACTTTATACCGATGAGAAGGATCCGGAACTGGAAGACAGCGTGGAAGCGGTGCTGAACGCGCATGAATTGTTCTGGAACAAATCGGAGGTATGGATCG
>JAGAXP010000286.1 GCA_017940955.1 Oribacterium sp. | reverse complement strand
GGGTCAGAAACTCTACAATTACTGGGGCTACTCCACCGTGAACTTCTTCTCCCCCAAGGCCGGTTACGCTGCTTCCGGCAGCCTCGGTATGGAGGTTGACGAGCTTAAGTACACCATCAAGACACTTCATGAAAACGGAATCGAAGTGATCCTTGACGTGGTGTTCAATCACACCGCCGAGGGAGACGAAAAGGGCCCGGTTATTTCCTATAAAGGAATAGACAACAGAACCTATTACCTCCTGACCCCCGACGGTCACTACTATAACTTCAGCGGCTGCGGCAATACCATGAATTGCAACAATGCTGTGGTCCGGAGCTTCATCAAGGACTGTCTCAGGTACTGGGTTGCTTCCTATCATATAGACGGATTCCGTTTCGATCTTGCCTCCATCCTCACCAGAAATCAGGAAGGGGCTCCGATGATCTCTCCCCCTATTCTTGAGAGTCTCGCTTATGATGCGGTTCTGGGAAGAGCGAAGCTTATAGCGGAAGCCTGGGATGCCGGCGGACTTTATCAGGTTGGGTCATTCCCCTCCTGGAACCGCTTCTCCGAGTGGAACGGAAAGTACAGAGATTGTGTAAGAAGATTCATCAAGGGTGATGGAGACTCCGCTCCGGAGCTATATAACAGGATAGCCGGCTCCGAGGACCTTTATGCGGGCAGAACACCGGCGGTATCCATTAACTTCATAACCTGTCATGACGGCTTCACCTTAGTGGATCTGGTTTCCTACAATGAAAAGCATAATGAGCCAAACGGTGAGAGCAACCTGGACGGCGCCAATGACAACAACAGCTGGAACTGCGGAGCAGAGGGAGAAACCAACGATGAAGACATCCTTAGCCTTCGAAGAAGGCAGATGGAAAACCTGCTGACCCTTTTGTTCCTGAGCAGAGGCGTGCCCATGCTTCTTTCCGGAGATGAGATGGGCAACACCCAGAAAGGCAACAACAATGTATATTGCCAGGACAATGAAATCTCTTGGATCGACTGGACGGGACTTAAAAAGAACGGTGACTTCCACAGCTTCGTGAAAAACATTATCTCCTTCAGAAAAGCCCACCCGGTATTAAGAAGCGAAGACTTTTTCAGAGGTCACAACGGCACCGGCTTCCCGGAGCTTTCATTCCATTCGGAAACTCCCTGGCAGCTTGACATGAAGGCCCCGACCCACACCTTCGCCTTCATGTACGCAGAAGACCATAAGAAATTCGGGGTCAAAGAAGACAGCTACATCTACGTCATGGTAAACGCCCATTGGGAACCACACACCTTCACCCTGCCCATAATCCCCGAGGGCTTCACCTGGCACCTCGTCACCGAAAGCGCCGGACGCTCCTACCCTGCCGGCAAAGAAAAAGACATGGGCCTCCCCTCTGAATGGAGCCTCGGTTGCCGCATGACCGTCGTAATGATAGCCAAAAAGAGACAATAGTATTTGCAAAGCAGTCGTAAAAGTAAATTAGGCCGGAGCAGGAGGGATGCCCTCCTGCTCCGGCCCTCGTTTTATTAAATAAATAATATATCTCACAAATACTTATCAGAAAAATATTCTTGCCGATAAGGAAATTGTAGAAACTAAAAAACTGTTGAATCTCAGGCAAGGATTGCCGGAAGTTAGAACAGTACGGAACGTGACAAGGCCGAAAAGCAAGTACGCTCCATATATTCGGGTACAACATAGCTTAGGACAGCGCAGGAGGAAACAAGATGCAAAAGTTCAGGAACATGAAGGTCAAAGACAAATTCATCACAACCATAGTGATCATAGCGGTTGCCATCATCGTACTGGTTGGAATTTCATTTGGCTCTTTCTCAAAGATGAGTGGAATGATGAAGCAATTTTCAGGTGTACAGTACAAAAACACCAAAGCACAGATGGGAATGCGTAAGGATATACAGACAATCAACAAACGTCTGCTCCTTACCATGCTTGATCCCGAAAACAATTCTGTGGCCGACCAGAGAGCGGATTTTGATGAGCGATTTGCAGACATGCAGGACAGCATCGATTCCATCGCAAAGACCCTGGGAGACGATCAGCTGACCTCAACTCTGCAGACGAGATTTAATGAACTTAAGACCGACTCCTACAAGATCCTGGATATGATGGATGCGGGAGATAGGGAAGGTGCGGCAGCCTACTATAAGGATGGATTTAATGTTATCACCTCCGAGAACTTCTCCGGAGCTCTTGGAGATGTAGGAAGCCTTTCAGATAAACAGGCGGCTGACCTCATCGAGAAGTCTGAAACATTTGAAAAATTTGTAACAGTACTGCTTGCAATCCTCGGAATTGTGGTAATCGTTTTGGTGATTGTGGTATTCATGAGCCTTGCAAACATGATCATCCAGAATGTCAAGCTTGCCAATGCCACTATGGAAAATATCGCACAGGCAAAGTTCGATACCGAAATCGACAAAGACAAGCTTTCAAAGGATGAGCTTGGTGTGATGGTAGGCAACATGGCAGATGTAAATATGAAGCTCCAGTTCCTTATCGATGACCTCAGTAACATGCTTACAGCCATGAGTACCGGAGATTTCTCCGCAAAGCTTAAGAATCCTCAGATCTATGTTAATGATACAGCACCTATCAGAACAGGCTTCGAAAAGATTTCCGAAAACCTTTCAGACATCTTTGCCAATATGAATGAAGTTGCCGCAAGAGTTCAGAACGGATCTGAGCAGATCGCGGCAGGATCCATGGCCCTAAGCCAGGGTGCTACAGAGCAGGCAGCTACTCTTCAGGAGCTTTCCGCAACTGTAGGTTCACTTAATACCAAGGTTAAGGAAAGTGCCAAGTCAGCACATGAGGTTGAAGATTTCTCCGCAGGTGTTGCCGATAAGCTCACAGAGCAGAATGAACAGATGGCTAGAGTTCAGGATGCAATGAAGGAGATCGAAGACAAGTCCAACCAGATCGAGAATATCATCAAGGCTATCGATGATATCGCCTTCCAGACCAATATCCTGGCACTTAATGCAGCCGTTGAGGCAGCCCGTGCGGGAGCAGCCGGCAAGGGCTTCGCAGTTGTTGCTGACGAGGTAAGAAATCTTGCAGGAAAGTCTGCAGATGCCGCAACAGAAACTTCAACTCTTATCCAGTCTGCAATCGAGGCTATTCATAAGGGTTCCAAGATGGTTGGATCCGCTGCCCAGGAGCTGGATACGGTTAAGGATAATGCTATCAAGTCCAAGGAACTGGTTGCTTCAATTGCAAATGAGATGCAGAAGGAAGCCCAGTCCATCTCCGAGATTACTACAGGTCTCGAGCAAATCTCCCAGGTGGTACAGCAGAACAGTGCCACAGCAGAAGAGAGTTCTGCTTCCAGCAATGAGCTTAACGACCATGCAACACTTCTTAAGGATATGGTTGCCAAGATCACTTACTGATGAAAACCTGAAGCATTACAGATATTTAATATGTATAAACCTGAGAGCTGCCACCCGGCAGCTCTTGTTTGTTTTTAGGAACCAATAAGGCATGGTTTCAGACCGGACTGAAAATATTAGTGCAATTTATCTTAAAATTTAGCATTAATTCACCGAAATTTAACTACTTTTATTTTTTCCTTGTTGCATGCTATTTTGAATCATGTTATAGTGATACTAATAAAAAACTCATAATTTTTAATAGAAATTATAAGTAGTTTTTTACGTAAGTTATTTAATAGTCTGCTGCAGGGAAGCAGCAGAGATCATCTTTGAGAGAGGGACGGATCCAAGTCTAGGGCATTCAGCCTCAGGAACCGTGTATTGACCCCATGAAAAGTTAGTTTCCAAGGACGGGCGAAACACACTGAACGCTATTTATAAAATTTAGCGTACTATTTGCTTAGTTAAAAATTAGGTAAAATTTACAATTTTTAAGATTACAGAGGGCCTTGAGTATGGAAATTAATGATCAATTTATCACACCAATGAAGCCGTGGGATCTCACTGAAAAGGGAACCATTCGTAACCAAAGACCGCAGGAGACTGAGAGCGCAAAGCTGTTCAAGGATGTTTTGGAGCATACCGTGAACAATGTTAAGACTACTCAGGCAGACGTTGAGAACAAGCAGTATCTCCTTGCAACAGGACAGCTTGAGGATGCACATTCACTTCCTATAGCTGAATCTAAGGCTGCCATAAGTCTAAGCCTTTTGGTGACATTACGAAATAAGGCATTAACCTCATATAACGAACTTTTGAGGATGAACTCATAATGGGGATGGGGTTCAGAGTGGAGTGAACTTTGGAAAACTTTAAAGAACAATGGGGGAAGTTGTCTAAACGGAGCAAGATAGCCGTTATAGGCATCATCGCAGCAACGGTGATCATCGCTGCTGTGGCAATTATTTATTTAAGTTTAAATAACAAACCGAAATACAGTGTTTTGTTTACGGGGCTGAGCACTGAAGAAGCATCACAGGTGGCAGGCCTTCTGCAGGACGAGCAGATCCAGTATACCTACAATGCTTCCGACGGATCCATCCGGGTTCTTTCGGATAAAGTAGAAGCAACGAGAGTTTCCCTTTTAAGTAAGGGTTACCCGAAGAGCGGTTTTGCTTATGACATGTACATAAGTAATGCCGGTCTCATGACAACGGAATCGGATAAAGAGCTTTACACCCTGTATGACCTCCAGGATCGTCTGGGAGCAACCATTCGTCTCTTTGATGGAGTGCAGGATGCGAAGGTAACCATAGCCCAGGGGTCTGATGACAAGTTTGCATTAAGTACCACCGAGATTATCGAAGCCTCCGCATCGGTAGTTGTTACCATGAGGGAGGGGAAAACCTTATCGAAGGCCAACGCCAATGCCATAAGGAATCTTATTTCAAGATCCGTTAAGGGCATGAACTTCACAAATGTTTCAGTCTTTGATGCCGAAACCATGGAAGAAGTTGGCTTAGAAGAGGAGAATGAAGATACCAGTAAGCTGGTTCAGGATCTGACCCGTAAGGTTGAGAAGGAAATAGCAAACAACATTAAACACGTTCTCGGAAAGCTTTACGGAGATGACAATGTAGCTGTATCCGTAAAGGGTACTCTCGATATGACAAAGCTCATATCGGAAAATACAGAATATACTGTTCCGGATCAGCCGGAAACAGCCGAGAACAGAGAGGGTCTTCTCAACACTGAGAAGTACAACCGGGAAGATTCCGGTACAGCCGCAGACGGAGCCGCCGGTGTTGTAGGCACTGATGCCAATGCTGACACTCCGAGATATGTTAACCAGAATGGAGAAAACACAACCATAAACGGTTATTCGTACAATGCTTACGAGAGAGAATGGCTGTTCAATGTTCTTAAAGAGCAGAGGGAGATCCCGCCGGGAGCTCTTAAGGATGCCTCGGTGGCGGTTGTTATCATGACCAGCGACACCGCGGTTCAGCAAAAGGATCTCATTAACCTGGTTGCAGACGCGGGAGGTATTCCGAGACTTGAGGCTGCAGACAAGATAACCGTTATCCGTTCGACTCCTGCACCTGAACCTACGGAAGAAACAGGAGAAGGAACAGAAGAAACAGAAGAAGCGAAGGTTCCGCTGGTTGCATTTATTGCAGCTATCGCAGGAATCGTACTTTTGCTTCTTATCATTATCCTCCTCGTTCTTCGCAAGAAGAAAAAGAAGAGACTTAAGCGTGAGGCAGAAGCCAAAGCCCAGGCAGAAGCAGAGGCACAGGCAGCTGCAGAGGCAGCAGCAGCGGAAGAGGCAGCTGCAGCGGCGGCAGCAGCGGCAGAAGCGGAAGAAAACAGCCGCGAGAAGCAGGAGGAGAGAGAAATCGGAGCAGAAGAAGAAACCAGTGCGGCAATGCAGCATGGCATGCGCCTGAAGCAGAATATCGGAGAATTTGTAGATAACAATCCTCAGGTAGTAGCAAAGCTTATCCAGGGCTGGATGCTTGAAGATGATGATGACGTAGAGGAGACAAACATTGGCAGAAGAAAAGACCGTTCAGGTAGGAAGTAAAACGGAAGAAACCATTAAGATCGATCCTGTGAAATACTATGAAAACAGAAAGCTGACCCGTAAACAGAAGGCAGCCCTCGTAATAGTATCCCTGGGAGCAGACCGTGCATCACAATTATACAAGTACCTTAGTGAAGCGGATATAGAGGAGCTGACCTATGAGGTGGCAAGACTGGGAAAGACTACGAACAAAGAGGTGGAAGACACCCTGGACGAGTTTTATAAGCTTTGCCTCACCCATAAGATGATGACTGACGGTGGAATCGACTACGCAAAGGTAGTCCTTGAAAAGGCCTTTGGCGAATCCACCGCCAAGAACCTTCTCGAAAAGGTTTCAAAGACCCTGGCTTCAAAGCCCTTCAATTTCTTTGCAAAGGGAGATCCGAAGGCCCTGCTGTCACTGCTTGGAAACGAGAGACCGCAGGTTATCGCGCTTATCATGTCCTATATGGAGGCAGAACAATCTGCCAAGGTTCTTGAGAACCTTCCTGAGGAAAAGCGTATTCCTACAGTTACGGCCATGGCCAACATGGATCGTGTTTCACCGGATGCCATCGCCATAGTTGAAAGTGAAATGAAGCGTAAGTTCAGTTCCATCATCACCAGTGATGAGAATATGAACCTCGGTGGTATCGATTATGTAGCGGATGTCATGAACCATATCGACAGAAGCTCTGAGAAGAAGATCTTTGATGAGCTGGATGTATCGGATCCCGATCTTTCAAAGGATATCAGGGACAAGATGTTCGTATTCGAGGATATCCTCTTTATGGATGTTCGTTCCGTTCAGAGATTTATCCGCGATTGCGATACAAAGGATATCGTATTCGCCATGAAGACTGCAAGCGAAGATATGAAGACCATATTCTTCAATAATATGTCCAAACGTCAGGCGGAAACAGTAAGGAGCGATATCGAGACTACAAGTAATGTCAGACTCAAGGATGTTGAGGAAGCTCAGCAGCGTATCGTTAACCTTATCCGTAAGCTTGAAGAACAAGGTGAGCTTGTAATCAATAAGGGAGGAGGAGAAGATGAAATCATTGTATAAGGTGAAATCTTCTCGATCCATTATAAAGGGCGGCCGGAATGTAAGTGTCCAGACATTTATTCCTCCTCTGGAAAGCTTCAATAAAGATGAAGCGGAAGAGGAGTCTGAGATTATCGTCAGCCAGCCGGAACCGGAAACCGAACAAAAAACTGATGTAGCTTATCAAACCTACAAGGATGTGCCCGTAACAAATCCTGAGCCTGAAAAAAAGAGCGATGAAGTAAAATCAGGAGAAGAAATAAAATCCAACGAAGAAATAGCCATCATGCAGCGAAAGATGCTGAGGGATGCGGCTGAAAGGGCGGAAAAGATCATTAACAGAGCCAATCTGGAGGCGGAACAGATAAAAAAAGAAGCCTATGACGAAGGTTACAATACCGGACATCAGGAAGGTATGGCAGACGGTCACAGGGCGGCACAGCAGCAGGCAGAGGCTGATTTCAAGATGACTATAGAAAAGTATCAGTCAGCTGTAGCCCATTCCATCATACAGATAGGAGAGGAAAGAGAAGAAAGCTTTCACAGATATCTGGATGAGTTAAAGGATGTGGCCATAGCCGTTGCAGAAAAAGTTATTCATATAAGTCTCGAGACCTCCGGTGAGATCATTAAGCGTATGATCATTGCCGAGGTGGAGAAGATGAAGAAAACCGAGTGGATCAAGATTTATATAGATAAGTTTGATTATGAACAGCTTCTTTCGGTGGACGAGGACGTGGCTGCAGACCTTGCCAGAATTTCAGACAATGTCAAGTTTGTTGTCCAGGACAAGGAAAGCCTGGGATATGCAGTTATAGAGACACCCAGTGAGATGATAGACATCGGAGTTTCCTCACAGATTGACAATATCAGAGAGAATCTGAACAGTATCGATATCATGGAACAAAACGAAGAGGGCAGTGAGTGATGTTTGAGAAGCTCCCGGAGCTTATACGGAAATCGGAAACGGTGGGACGTGTAGGAAAGATCGAGAATATTGTCGGCATGGCTATCGAAGCCTCCGGCGACAGAGCAAGTGTCGGTGATATCTGCATGATCCACAATGAAGAATTGAATAAAAACATTCCGGCTGAAGTGGTGGGCTTCAAGGGGGACAGGATACAGCTTATGACCTATGAAGCTACCTCCGGTATAACCTCAGGAAGCTTCGTAAGGAATACAAAGCACAGACTCCGGGTTCCGGTTGGGAATTTTTTGAAGGGCCGTATCATTAACGCACTGGGGCAGCCTATGGACGGAGGCCCTGAATTCCCGTTCAACGCTTCTACCTATACGGTTAACAGCGGATATACGAATCCTCTTGACAGACCCCCTATCCGTTCAAGACTGGATTTCGGTATAAAGGCCATCGATGGTCTCAATACCATCGGAAAAGGCCAGCGTATAGGAATCTTCGCAGGCTCCGGAGTAGGTAAGTCGACTCTCATGGGCATGATAGCCAAAAATGTCAAGACAGATATCAATGTCATCGCCCTTGTAGGCGAGAGAGGACGAGAGGTTCTGGAGTTCGCGCAGAAAGACCTTGGGGAGGAAGGTATGAAGCGTTCGGTGCTGGTGGTGGCCACCTCAGACCAGCCGGCGATGCTGAGACTTAAGTGCCCGTTGGTTGCCACAACCATTGCAGAGTACTTCCGGGACAGAGGGATGGATGTACTTCTCATGATGGATTCTTTGACCAGATACGCTATGGCACAGCGGGAGATAGGTCTCGCCACAGGGGAACCGCCCATAGCAAGAGGTTATACACCATCCATTTATGCAGAGTTTCCGAGACTTTTGGAAAGAGCAGGGCAGTTTAACAAGGGATCCATCACAGGCGTTTATACGGTTCTTGTGGAAGGAGATGATACCAATGAACCTATCGCCGATACAGTACGCGGTATCCTTGACGGACATATAGTTCTGTCGAGAGCACTGGCGGCGGAGAACCATTACCCCGCCATAAACATTGGCGCCAGCGTCAGTCGTCTTATGGCAGAGATCGTATCACAGGAACATAACAAGTATGCTTCCAATATGAGAAATCTTTTGGGACTCTATCAGAAAAATGCAGATCTCATTTCCATAGGAGCTTACAAAAAAGGTACCAATGCCGCACTGGATGAGGCAGTGAGCAAGTACGGAGACATCAATAAGTTTTTGTGTCAGGGAACAAAAGAATCCTTCAGCTATGATGATGTGCTTAAACAGATGAAAAGAATTGTAGGATAAAAGATAAAGGGAGAAAGGAAAAAAGGCAGTAACAATGAAAAAGTTTCAATACAATCTTCAGTCAGTGCTTGAGTATAAGCAGAGGATACTTGATGATCTCAAGGAACAGTATGCAGTAAGAATGAAGTTTGTGGAAGAGAAGAAACTTGAGATTCAGAACTTAAGAGCCAAAGCAGACGCCCTTACGGTGGAATTTGATGAGGTTAAAAAAACAGGAGCAGCCATAGAAAAGTTCCTTATGTATTCATCAATGATCGACAATCTGGATAAACAGGTAGAGATCGAAAAAGAAGCACTTAAGATTTTGCAGGCTAATGCCGATAAGAAAAAGGATGAGGTTGTGGCGGCAAACATCGATGTCAATAAGTTTGTAAAGCTTAAGGAAAAGAAGCAGATGCTCTACAAGGCTCAGGAGCAGAAGGATCAGGAAGCTTTCATCGATGAGTTTGTTTCCAACCAGGCTAATTCCATCGGGAGATCGGCCTGACAACGCAGAGTAAAAGGTGATCCTCATGCAATGCATGGATTACATATATTTTAACTAACATTATCTTTTTTAAGAAAGGAGGCAAAATTTGGAACTTGTCAGTAACTATTTTTCAGGTTCTGCGGGAACAGTGACATTTGGTCCGGGTGGACCCGGCTACGGTTCCGACAGCGGCTCATCCGGCACAGGCGGGATTGATTTCTCAAACCTTATGGCGGAAAAGAGTGCAGCCGACTACCGGGATACCACAACCGGTTCAGGGAATAAGACAGAGAACGGTCCCTCAAGAGGAAAGGATGATACGGTCAAGGCTACAGCCGGGCAGAAAACAAAACAGACAACTAAGGAGACAACAAAACAGACAGCTAAGGAGACTCAGGAAACAGACAATTCCGATGAGATGAAGGCAAGGACAGAGGAGGATATAGCAGCTCTTCAGGCTCTTGTAAGTGCCATGGAGGCCGACAGGATCGTATCTGATGTAAATACCGGAGTCGAGCTTGCGGCAGAGGAAGACACGACGGCTCTCAGCGCACTTGTAAGTTCCCTGGAAGCCGACAGGATCACTCCTAACGGTAACGCCGGAGTTGAACTTGTTACCGAGAGAATTGTGACAGAGGCTAAAGCACCTTCAGTAACAGCTCAGACAAAGGTTTCAGACGATACTACAGGGCCTGTTCCGGTAATACAGAATGCCGTTCCGGTTGAGGATGGAAATTCTGTCACAATGACTGAGAGAAACGGCGAAGATACGGAAGCCGTAAACAAGGCAGTACTTGAGACTGAAAGAAACGGTTCGGCTGTCACAGATGCAAAAACCGGGAACGTTGTTGATGACACCAGGATAAATAATGCTATAGCTGATAACAGAAAAGGGAACGTTGATGACACAGGTAAGAGTCCTGAGGAGATACTTAAGAGCCTTGAAGGTCAGGGACATATCATATCCAACAGCGGAAGTTATCCGAAAGGCGAACCCTCCAAAGACACAAACGGACCTACAGGAAGACCGGATGGCAACAATCTGAATACCGAAAAAGTTGAGATTGGTCCCAATGTTTCAAAGGCGAAAGAAAATACCGAAAAAGAGACAGAAACAGAAACAGAGACAAATCAGGATCCGACAGCAGCAATCCCGGTAGGATTTGCAAGTCAGACACAGAAAACCACTGTACAGCAGCAGGAATTACCGGTAGGAACCAATGAGACCATGATGATGAGGACAACAGAATCAACTCTTACAGATGACCTTACAAATCTTGTTTCTTCAAGATTCCCCTCAAAGAACGGTACTCTTACTATAGAGCTTGATCCTGAAAATCTCGGTAAGATCACCATCAATGTAAATTACGACAGCGGACATGCAGCGGTATCTATAAGTGCCACAAACAGTAAGACCCTCGAGATGCTTACCCAGAGTGCTCCTCAGATGGCGAATATCATTCAGCAGAAGACAGGTCAGCAGACTGATGTATTTGTACCGAATACGCAGCAAAGCGGAGCTAAGCATGACATGGCTGAAGGAAGAGAGTCAAACGAGAACAGAGAGCAGCAGCAGTCACGTCAGAATGAACAGCAGTCAAGAAGTGACGAGACAAGCAGTACGGCATTCCTTCATCAGATGAGGCTTGGACTTGTGTAAGGTTAACTTAACAATACTCATAAAAGCCGACTCATGAAATTTTAAATCAGAAAGGAGAAGTATATGGCAGATGTTTCGGGAGTATCCGGAAGTACCAGTCCTTACAATACCGGAAGCTATACCGCAGAAAACAATGAAAAGAATACACTGACCATAACCAGTTACTTTAAGCTTCTGGCAGCACAGCTGGCAAGCCAGGATATGACCAATCCCATGGATAACAGTGAGCTTCTGGCACAGATGTCACAAATGGCTATGGTACAGTCCCTTTCATCCATGACAAAATCAGTTGACAGCCAGATAGCATTTGCGCAGCAGAGCTACTCGGTGGGGATGATCGGTAAGGAGGTAACGGTACTTGTGGAAGGTGAAGCCGGATCGGGACAGCAGACCACAACCAAAACAGGAATTGTGGAATCTGTACATCTTACGGATGACGAACCTATCATAAGGCTTAAGGGTGATACGACAGATTACAAGATCTCGGATATCGCAAGCATCAGTAACGGTAGTTCTGCAGGAAGCTCTGCTTTAGAGCCGGGATCAACCGGATAGGTTTAAACAAAATTTCCAAGAAAGCAGGGACCAACCGGATAGATAAAACAGAATATTGAAGAAAGGAAAGTTATGGATCTTGATATTACTTCAAGGAGACTGCAGTCAGTAGAATACAGTAATCTTACGAAAAAGACTTCCGCAGTCAGCACAGAATATACCGGTACTTCCTTTCAGGAACAATTGACGAAACTACAGAAAGAGGCAAAGGAAGATTTAAGCTTCAGCAAGCATGCAGTGAGACGTCTCGAGGAGAGAAACATAGAGATGAATGACGGTCTTATGGATGATCTCAGGAATGCAGTTTCGGAGGCGAAAAAGAAAGGCGCAAGGGATGTAGCGGTTATCGGTCGTCAGGGGATTTTCATAGTAAATGTTCCCAACAATGTTGTGGTGACCACCATGGCTGAGGACGATATGAGAAACAAAACACTTACAAATATAGACAGCGCGGTATTTATGTAGGCAGGACCTTTTAAGGATGCCGGGAGCCCGTCCCGAAGTGACGGCTCCGTTATCGCGCCGTTCTATCGAGAAACTTATCAGGATGAATAAGGTGAACAGTGACTACGCGGTTTGGATGCCGCAAAAACCTGTTCCGGTTACAGAAAGGATTTAGAATTATGTTAAGAGGAATGGATGCAGCAGTTGCAGGATTGAGAGCACATCAGGGAAAGCTTGATGTATTATCTAACAATATAGCCAATGTAAACACTTTTGGCTTCAAGGCTCAGAGCTATTCATTTAAGGATACTCTGTATCATACAACCAATGCTTCCGCACAGGGAACTACAACAACTGATAAAAATGCAGCTTTGACCGGTGGTACTAATGCCGCCCAGTATGGCTACGGATCACTTACAGGAAGTATAGCAACAGATTTCACATCTTCAACACCTTCCTATATCGGTGGTTTTAATGCTTCCATAAACGGCTCCGGTTTTTTCATTACAAGCCCGCAGAATATCGTAGCCGGAATAAAAATAAATCAGGAGAACACTACGGATGCTGTTAAAGAGACAACAAATATAATGAAAACAACCGGTTTTAATTATACAAGAGTCGGTCAGTTCAATGTGGACAGTAACGGTATGGTCGTGGATTCTAACGGAAATTTCGTATATGGATACAGACCGGATTCTTTTACGGATGCGAAGACTTATGGAATGCCGGAAACCGGTTATAATAAACAGCTGGTTCCGCTGAGAGCTCCTGTGGCAGGTACCAATGTTGTTGATCCGGCAACCGGTGACCCTGTTACCACAACAGCTGCGATGTTTGAAGGGCTTCCTTCGATTCCGATAAAAAGCATTGAGATAGGAAATGACGGAATTGTCAAGGCGATAGTTGAACAGGAGGTTCAGACAAGCGGCACTGCCGGTAAGATCACCAAAGAAATTTCCATAGTTATCGGTAAGGTTGCCATCGCTTCCTTCCAGAACCAGGAGGGTCTCATGAAGGCCGGAAACAATACCTTCACAACAGCATCAAGCGACAATACCGGTAATGTTACAGCAACCGAGCCGGGCGTTGGTGCCACACCTACTCTTATGGCAGGCTACCTTGAGAACTCCAATGTTGATCTCGCAAAGGAATTTACCGATATGATCACCTCTCAGAGAGGTTTCCAGGCTAATTCCAAAGTTATTACGGTTTCTGACGAAATTCTGCAGGAGCTTGTAAATATGAAGAGATAAACCTATAATAAATAGGATAAACTTATAATATCACTTAAATAGCATAAAAATATTGATGGCGGCGTTATATATAACGCCGCTTTAGCCGATAATTTGAGAAGGAATACTATTTTATGATAGAACTCATCCGATTAAACGGTGAACCGCTGTACGTAAATTATCTCCAGATATTGTCGATAGAAAAGATACCTGAAACCAAGGTGAAGCTCACAACAGGTGATTATTATCTGGTTAAGAATACATTGGAGGACATCGAAGAACAGATCATGAGATTCCTGCATGAGGTAGTGATTTTCAGGGAAAAGAGTATCCATGCCGGATAAAACAGGTGGGTTTACAGGAGGCTTAGGTAGATGGATTTAACGCTTTTGATCGGCTGGTTAGTGGCAGCAGCTCTAATTGTAAACGGTATCACCGTGGAAAAGCTGGGGAACTTCTGGGATCAGCCGTCTTTCGTCATCGTTGTTGGAGGTACTATTGCAAGTCTTATAGCATGTTATCCCTTCAGGATGCTTAAGGATGTTCCCAAGCACATAGGAACCTGCCTGAGAGGCAGTAAAAAGTATGATGTTCCGAAGACTGTGGAGCAGATAGTAGATCTGGCGATGATAGCAAGACAGAGTGGACTGCTGGCACTGGAAGAGAAGGCCGGAGAGATAAAGGAACCGTTTTTCAAAGCTGCAGTACTTATGATAGTAGATGCAAACGATCCGGATAAAGTCAGATTTGTACTTGAAAGGCAGGTTGAGGATATGATGTCCCGCCATGATGAAGCAAGAGGCATGTATGTTAAGGGATCGGCTCTTGCACCGGCCTTCGGAATGATCGGCACACTGGTTGGACTTGTAAACATGCTTAAGGGCATGGATCTTTCCGGATCCGGTGGAGCAAGCTCCCTCGGACAGGACATGGGTGTTGCGCTTATCACAACCTTCTATGGATCTGCATTATCCAACGTAATATTCCACCCTATCGCCCAGAAGCTTGCGGTGAGAGAGGGTGAGGAGGTTCTTTACTGTTCTACGGTTATTGAAGGCGTTATATCCATTCAGTCAGGTGAGAACCCCAAGTATATCAGAGAACATCTTCTTGCATCATTGCAGAGAGGACAGCAGACCAAGCTGCTTAAGAAGGCAGACGGAGGAGGTAAATAACAGATGAAAAAGAAAGGCGGAGGAGGTGACGAAGGCGGAAGCTGGATGGACACATATGGTGACCTCGTAACCTTGCTTCTGTGCTTTTTCGTTCTTTTGTACTCCATGTCAAGTGTAGACAGCCAGAAATGGGATCTTTTTGTACGAAGCATATACCCTGACGGCAAAACCCCAAGTGAGAGAGCCGCTGAAGCTCAGGATACTGCCCTTGTCAACGCACAGGTGGTGGAAGAAGGAGTTCCACCGGAGGGTATCGTAGGAAATCCCGAGATAGATGAGAATCTTCTGAAGGAGTCGGATCTGTCCGAGATTTATCTTCAGATAGCCCAGAAACTCAATGAGGCCGGTATCGAAGGGGTAACCGTAACCCGGGGTGAGGACTACACCTTCGTGGTTTTTAAGGACAAAGCCTTTTTTGCCGGTGACAGCTCTGTATTATCAGAACAAGGACAGAAGACACTGGACATATTATGTGATACAATAAGCAATGATAATGAATTGATATCACAGCTGAATGTAATGGGTCATACCGCACAGGCTGATCCGAATAAGATAAACAACGCAAGAAACGACCGCATGCTTAGCTCCATGAGAGCTGCAGAGGTCTGTATCTACATACAGAATAAGGAATTCCTGGATCCGGATAAGCTGGTAAGCATCGGATACGGGCAGTTCAGACCCCTTGAAGACAATACTACAGCTGAGGGAAGAGCTGCCAATCGAAGGGTTGAGATACTGATCATAGATAAGGACGGTGATGTCAGGGATCTGGATGAGTATTATAAGGAATTGAATGAAGGCATTAACGCTGACACCACTATCATTACAACAGGTGAAAGCGTAGCAACGGCGGATGATGGATTGTCTGCCGGTATAAGTGAAAATACGGTGATGCTGACTCCGGCCGGAGGAAGTGATACATCGTCTGTTACCTCATCCGCCGAGGGAGTGTCGGGTCAGGCTGATTTAGAAAGTTATGCAGCAAACGCAGTGAAGGATCTAACCTCACTGGATGCCGCTTTACAGGTCGGACCGTAGTTTTTTTATTACGCCTGCCGCGTAAAGAGGTGTGTTAACCTGGTATGATAAACAGAGGGGTGTTTAACATATGGCAGACGTATTATCCCAGAGTCAGATTGATGAACTTCTGAAATCGATGGCGGGTGGCGGAGGTTCCTCTTCCAAAGAGGAAAAAGTAGAGGAAACCAAAGCATCGGAACCGGAAAAGAAAGAAGAAGAAAACTTTAATAAGTATGATTTCTATAGTCCTCGTAAGTTTACAAAGGATAAGATCAAGCTCCTTAGAAGTATTTATGAGAACTATGCAAGAATCCTTACATCTCAGGTGAACGGTGTATTCCGCGTTCTTACGGATATCACTGTTATAGAGCTTAGAGAAAGCCGTTACTATGAGTATGTAAACATGTTCCATGAGAATGACTGTATGACCATCGTTGATGCTTACATCAGCGAAAAGGGCAAGAGTAATGTGCCTCTCATGATATATTGCACACCGGGTCTTATCATTACCCTGATCAATCATATGCTGGGAGGAGGAGATTCGGTTGTCCGTGTAGAGGATAATTATCGTTATTCCGATGTGGAGATGGCACTTTACAAGAGGGTGCTTGACTATGTTATACACTCTATGGATGATGGATTCTCCAACTACATAAACATTGACTTCAGGATGCAGAGAGTGGAGGAAAACCCCTCCATGACTCAGGAAATAGGTCTTGATGAGACGGTTGTTATCCTGGTTCTCAATGTAGACGTTTCCGGAATAGCGGCAGAGAAGATAAGAATCTGCATACCGGGTACTCTGCTTGAACATATCTTTAAGATCATTGATAACCGTAAGCATATCGCAAGAGGTTTCTCTTACGAGAACAATTCGGATGTTATCATGAATCATATAAAGGATACCAAGTTCCCTATCACCGGTCAGCTTGGAGTTATAAAGCTTGATATAAGTGATCTTTATCATTTACAGGTGGGTGATGTTATAGATTTGAACAAATCCGCCAAAAGTAAGGTTAAGCTTTTTGTGGGCAGACAACCCTGGTTCACGGGAACCATGGGAGTCCATAAGAAAAATATCGCGGTACGTATTGAAGACAGAATAAGGCCGATGGGGAAGGATAAACCCACGGAGGAGGTTATCGCGGATCTTTTGAGTGAGTCTGTTGAGCAGAAGACAGGATGATGCCGCTCTAACAGTTCATGATATATAACGTACATTTTATTAAAAGCTAGGAGAAAAAAGTATGGCTAAGATTATGCTTGTTGATGATGCTGCATTCATGCGTATGATGGTTAAGAATTCCCTTACAAAGGGCGGCTTTGCTGATTGTGAATATGTTGAGGCACAGGATGGTGCCGAAGCAGTAAAGAAGTATGATGAGGAGAATCCTGACCTTGTTATCATGGATATCACCATGCCCAATATGGATGGTCTTCAGGCGCTTAAGAAGATCAGAGAAGCTCATCCGGATGCAAAGATCGTTATGTGTACCGCAATGGGACAGGAATCAATGGTTGTTGATGCTATAAAGTCCGGTGCAAAGGATTTCGTTGTAAAGCCATTTAATGCAGAAAGAATCACTTCTACAGTCAAGAATATTCTTGGTGCTTAAATGAACCTGAACGACATATTCCTTTGTACTTTTCTGGAAGAGAGGGAATGATATGTCATTTTTGAGTTCGTTCGATATAGCAGCCTCCGGAATGAGTGCCCAGCGTCTCAGGATGGATATAGCTGCTGAGAATATAGCTAATGTTGATACTACCCGCACTGAAGCAGGCGGCGCGTATCAGCGTAAGGATGTTGTGTTTGAGAGCTTCGGAGAGGGATCTTTCGCGGATGCATTCAGGAATGCCCAGCGAGGCAGAGGCTTTCGTGCACAAACAAGATCGGGAGTCAGAGTATCGGAGATCATTACTGACACCCGTGAGATGAAACGAGTATACAATCCTTCACATCCCGACGCGGATGCTGATGGATATGTGGAAATGCCCAATGTTGATGTACTGAAGGAAACAGTAGACAGTATGTCCGCTACCAGATCTTATGAAGCGAACGTTACTGCTCTTAATGCTATGAAGGCGATGGCACAGAAGGCACTTGAAATAAAGACTTAACTACTAGATTTTGAGGGGTAAAGGAGAGTAGGAATGGGTGCTGGTCGCTTTAATGATATGGAAATCGACGCCATAGGCGAGATAATGAATATCAGCCTTGGCTCTTCGGCAACAGCATTATCAACGATGCTCGGCACGAAGGTCAATATCACTACGCCTAAGGTAAAGGTACAGAATCGAAATGAGTTTGAGTTCAGGGAGCTTGAACCGGCCATCGGTGTTGAGATTTCTTATGTAAAGGGTCTTGACGGAAGAAATGTCATGATGTTCAGCCGGAACGATGTCCGTGTCATCGTCAGCATGATGATGGGCATGGATATTCCGGAGGAAGAGTTCGTGATGGACGAGATGAATGCGTCTGCCATCCGTGAAGTCATGAACCAGATGATGGGCTCTTCAGCAACAGCGCTTTCAGAGTTTCTGGGGACAACTGTAGATATTTCCACACCGGTATCGTTTGAGATTCCAAACGAAAAAGAATTTAAGGATAAATATTTCCCCGGTGACAATGACGAGGTTGTAGTTAGCTTCACCCTTGAAATAGAAGATAAGCAGCTGGAAAGTGAATTCCTTAATATCATGCCTGTCCCTCTCATGAGGCGACTGCTTCAGCCCTTTGCCGAGCAGTTTGGCCTGGAGCTGAGTTCTGACGATGATGAAGATATACAGGCAGTAGAAGCAGATGTCCCGGAGGCTGCTTCAGAACCTGAGTCTGCACCGGCAGCGGCAGCATCCTCAGGACCTTTGGATCAGTCAGCAGTGGATGCCCTTCTTCATGGTGGAGCAGCAGCCTCTGAGCCTGCACCCGCAGCATCCTCAGGACCTTTGGATCAGTCAGCGGTGGATGCCCTTCTTCATGGTGGAGCAGCAGCCTCTGAGCCTGCACCCGCAGCATCCTCAGGACCTTTGGATCAGTCAGCAGTGGATGCCCTTCTTCACGGTGGAGCAGCAGCCTCCGAGCCTGCACCCGCAGCTCCGGTGCCACAGCCTGTACCTGCTCCTGCGGCAGCGGCACCACAGCCGGTACCCACACCACAGCCTATACCAGCACCGGCAGCGGCAGCGCCACAGCCTATACCTCAGCCTCAATACGTTCAGACTGTAGCAGCAGCTCCGGACCCTATGACCTTGCAGCTTCTTAACCAGATGCAGCAGTCACAGACCCAGATGATGCAGCTTATAAAGGACATAGAGGAAGACAGAAAGAATGCAAGAAAAGAACCGAGACCCGGAGTCAAGGTTCAGTCTCTCAACTCACCTGAATATGCCGATTCTGTTGAAGGCGAAGAGCAGGAAGAGAACAGAGAGATGCTTATGAAGGTTCCTCTGGATATCTCTGTAGAGATCGGAAGAACCAAGAAGCTTGTCAAGGATATACTTGAATTCACCCAGGGTTCCCTGGTGGTTCTTGATAAGATGGCCGGTGAGCAGGCAGATCTTTATGTAAACGGTGAATGCATAGCCCGGGGAGACATAGTTGTTGTTGAAGATAACTTTGGTATCCGTATCACCGAGATCATCAATAAAGAAATAAGTCCGGAAAGTTTGTGATAATTATGTATAGTACTATTTCACTCTTATCCGGCTTTTTGGTATTTGTTATTATTCTGCTGCTGGCTTACGTCTGCAGCAGATATTTAGGTAAGACCTGGCAGTTCCACGGAACCGCAAAATATATGGAAGTCATAGATCAGCTTGCAGTTGGACAGGATCGCCTGCTTCTGATCGTTAAGATAAATGATAAAAATTATCTTATGAGCTCATCTTCTCAAGGGGTTTCTATCCTCACGGAGCTCGATGGCGATTTCTCGTCGGAAGAGAGTACGGGTCCTCATACGACCGGCGATTTTTCTCAGTATCTGAACAGATATTGGAAGCAGTTCAGAGACGGAAAGGATAGCAGTAAATAATGGGGGATTTACTGACCGGATTAAATGGCGGAAACGTTCCGACCTTGGATTTGATATTTATGCTGACGATGGTGGCCCTGGTGCCATCCATTGTCGTCATGATGACTTCGTTCACTCGAACAATCATTATCCTGTCTTTTACAAGAACAGCAATGGGTGTTCAGCAGACACCGCCTAACATGGTCATAGCAGGTATGGCCCTGTTTCTTACGCTCTTTATCATGAGTCCCACCATTGCCCAGATAAACGAACAGGCTTATCAGCCTTACAGAGCTGGAAGGATAAACCAGGAAGAGTGCATCAGACGTATGGTGGTTCCCGCTAAGGAATTCATGCTCAGAAATACGGAAAAGGAAACCCTCGACAGATTTGTGGAGATGGCTGAAGTAGCGGTTCAGGACGATGTGAGGGATTATCCCATTACCATCATAACCCCTGCTTTTATGACCTCGGAGCTTAAAAGAGGCTTCACAGCCGGTTTTCTGATCTATCTTCCGTTTCTTCTGATAGATATCGTCGTTTCCACAACCCTTATGGCCATGGGTATGGTAATGCTGCCGCCCGCCATGGTTTCCATGCCCTTCAAGCTTTTACTGTTTATATCTGTTAATGGATGGGAATTGATGTTTTCCACCATTATCAGGAGCTTCAGGTAGTAACCGGACAGATATTCAGTTATACTTCAAATACAAACGTTAAATAATATATGTGTACAGAGTATACGAGTAAACCTTTAATTGTTTGTCAGATACAAATGAGTAAATATATACATTTACAGAGGAGATTATAAATGACCACCGGAGTTGCGCTTGACACATTGAGAGAGACATTTATGCTGGCTCTGGAGATAGCTTTGCCGCTTTTACTTATAAGTATGATAGTCGGTGTAGTGCTGGCTATATTCAGTGCTGCCACTTCCATAAATGAACAGACTCTTACCTTTGTACCGAAGCTTTTGTCAATACTTATAGTGCTGGCGCTTCTGGGCAGCACCATACTAGTAAAGATCCAGGAATTTTTTTTAAAAATTCTGGATATGATCGCTGCCGGAGGATGATATGATCATTCTTTTCAGTTATATAGTGATGCGTGTTACGGGAGTTATTACTTTCAATAGTGTGATTTCCAGAAATGAGTTTTCGCCCTCCATAAAGGGCATGTTTGTATTCACGCTTTCTGCCATGATGTTCATCTGGAACGAAGGGCTTCTTTATACGGAGCCGGAGACTCTTCTCGAATACGGATTGCTGCTGGTAAAAGAGCTGGCTATCGGTGCCTGTATAGGCTTCGGTATGGATCTCACCTTTGCGATTGTACGTTTCGGAGGTACGGTCATTGATTTTGTAATGGGCCTTAACATGGCTCAGGTATTTGATCCTGCTTCCAATCAGCAGTCCACACCTACCTCCAATCTTCTTGCTATGTTTATGAGCATGGTGTTCTTCACTTCCGGAGGACATATAAGATATATACGTATATTGTTTAATTCCGTGAAATTCATTCCCTTCGGACAGGTACAGCTGAATTTCGGAATAGCAAGATACATGTTTGAACTTTTTTTTGACTGCATGGTATTGGGACTGCAGATAGCATTTCCGATACTTGCAATTGAGCTTTTGTCGGAGATATCCCTGGGAATTCTCATGAGGATCAATCCT
>JAGAXP010000285.1 GCA_017940955.1 Oribacterium sp. | reverse complement strand
GCCATACTTCGTGAAGATCCGGATGTAATCCTGATCGGTGAGATGCGAGACCTGGATACCATTGAAACTGCACTTACGGCTGCCGAAACCGGACATCTGGTATTTGCTACCTTACATACCAACAGTGCGGTGGATTCCATAGACCGTATCGTAGGGGTATTCCCTGAGGCTAGACAGCAGCAGATCAGGCTCCAGCTTTCAACAACACTTAAGGCAGTTCTGTCCCAGCAGCTATTGGTGAAGTCAGGAGGAAAAGGAAGAGTTGTTGCTGCGGAAGTGATGATAGTGACACCTGCACTTCAGAACCTTATCCGTGAAGGAAAGACTCCTCAGATGCAGAGCTTCATGCTAAGCTCCGCAGATCAGGGCTCCATGACCATGGATAACTGTCTCATAAAGATGTTTAATGAAGGAAAGATAACTGCCGACACTGCCGTGAACGCTGCTGTGGATGAGCTTTATGTCCGGAAGAGAGTTACGGGGCAGTAAAATTTCAAGAAGTTTTTAAATTTAATAATTGATTGTTTAGAAGCGTACGCATATACATATGCACATGCGCATGTAAACCTATAGCACCTGTTTCAAATATTTGTATATTTTTTATCTAAAACATTTATGTTTTTCGGATTCATGACGATAAACTTAGTGTAGGAATAAAAAATATAAATAATACTATTGAATATATTTATATTTTGCTTTATATTTTTGTATATGAAGCAATGACCTGAGCGATAAGGGGTGATTGCATTGGTTACTTATTCGTACAAAGCTTTAACTGCAGAGGGTGTTGAAACAAAAGGTGTCATATCGGCACCGGATGAATACTCGGCAGTTGCCCAGATAAGACAGAAGTGCCCGATTATTACGAGTCTTACTCCCATAGAAAAGGAAAAAAAGCAATTTGACAGCTTCCTCAATATGGAGATAGGAAGTCCCAGGATCAAGACCAGAGCTCTGGCACTTATGTGTTCACAGTTTGCGATAACGCTTAAATCCGGAATGCCTATAGGACATGCCCTTGAGATGATAGCAGGGCAGACTGAGGACAAAAAATTAAAGAAGATATTGCAGACTGCGGCTGAGGATGTTCTCGGAGGTTCAACCTTAACCAGTTCCTTTGAGAAATTTCCGGATGCCTTTCCCATAACCTTCATTGAGACAATAAAAGCAGGAGAGGTTTCCGGTACCTTGGAGAATTCCTTCAGCAGGATGCAGAAGTATTACGAAACCAGCGCTACCAATTCCGAAAAAATTCGTGGGGCGCTTACCTATCCTATATTTGTAGTCATCATCGCAGTTATAGTTCTTATAGTCATCATGGTGAAGGTTGTACCAACTCTGGCGCAGGTCTTCAGCAGTCTGGGAGGCGAGCTTCCGCTGATGACAAGGATCATGATCAAAACCGCGGAATTTTTCTCAAAGACGTGGTTAGCGATACTGATTTTTCTGATTGCATTGATCGTTGCCTGGAAGCTGTTTGTAAGAACAGAAAAAGGAATGATTCTGGAAGCGAACCTGGCACTGACATTGCCGGTCATCGGAAAGATCAATGTTTTGAACGGAGCTTCACAGTTTGCCAATACCATGTCCACCATGATCGGTTCCGGACTTACTTTAAATAACGCCGTATCAGTTACAGCAAAGGTCATGGATAACTATCTTTTACAGAAAGATATAGAAGGCATGATAGGGCGTATTGAAGAAGGTAAGCAGCTTGGTGAATGTATAAAGGGTTGCGAATACTTCCCGAACACACTTAAAGATATGTGTGCGGTAGGTGAGGAAACCGGTGAGCTTGATAAGACTCTGGATGTAATCGGCGAATACTTCGCCAACGAAACAGAGCGCCGTGTACAACAGGCCATCACCATGCTGGAGCCAACACTACTTGTTATCATGGCAATATTTGCAGGATTCCTGGTTATCTCCATCTACCTGCCCATGTTCACCATGTATAACCTGTTTTAACAAAGATTTTTACCCGGCAACGGGTGAAGATAGATACTACCGGTACATCCTGAAAGAAATGTATCCGGTGCCACACATCACATGAACTGATCTGCAAGGATGCAGTTCAAAATAAAGAAATAGAACATCCATAGGAGGAAAAAACATGTTCAAAAAGATTAACAAAAAAGGTTTCACATTGGCTGAGTTACTTATCGTAGTTGCTATCATCGGTGTACTCGTAGCGATCTCGATTCCTATTTTTACAGCACAGCTTAGAAAGGCAAAACTTGCTACTAACCAGGCTAATGCTAGAGCTGCTTATGCAGCCGTTACAGCAGGTATTTTACAGAATGGTTACGCTGGCGGAACAGGAACATATATTGTTGAAAAGGGAATACTTCAAAGTGCAAGCAATACTACAGGTGGTATCACAGAAATAAAGGCTAGTGCAACAGCTATAGTTCCTAATAGTAAAGCAATAGGTGCTTGGACAATTAGTGATGGTGCAGGTACTGGTATTAAATTAGGAGAAGATCAAGCAAAGAAATGGACAGTTTCTATTGACGCCAAGGGAAATGTTTTATATGTAGGTTCAACATCTTAAAAATAATTTTTATATAAAAAAGCGCTTGAAAAAGCGCTTTTTTTGTTGTGAAAAGTTAGATATAAAAAACTGTGATATCATTTGCTATAATCCAATGATTTCCATAAGCGTTTAAAAATTTTTTTATCAAGTAATGCTGTATTTTTGTTAATTCATTATATATTGTGTCGAATAATATATTGGTAGCAATTACGTAAACAAAGAAACATTCTCCAAGTATAAAAAACATGAAAAAACTACTTATGATTTTGAAAAAACATTTAAAGCATAATGTTTTTATATTTATTTGTGTATTTCCTATTATTTTAACACTTTTGTTTATTGGATATTTACCTATTACGTTTTCCATAAGTTCTGATTTAAGTATATATCATGATAATGGTAATATCATCGCTTACACTAGAAGTAATTCTGCATTAAATTTGTTTCATGGTAACCAATGGGTTTTGGGAGATGATACCGATAATATAACCTTATTTTCAAATGAAAATGGATATGATTTAAAAAATCTTATATTCAGTAACCAAGGTGGTGTAAAAAAAATAGTATTTCATTCTTTCTCAACATCAATCTTAGGAATAAAAACTGTCGAAACATCTGGTATCGATCTCGGGCAACACACATATGTCAATGGTGGCATCACACCATTTATAGAAAATGATGAATTTGGTTTATCAATAGATAATCCAAATGTTGAAAGTATGTTCATGATTACAGGATATGATTTTATTCCTATCTGGTTTTGGATTGGTTATTTTATATTAGTGTTAATCATAAATCTTTTTGTAACCATTATTGCAAGATGGATAATCACAAAATACAATGTAAGAAATTGGAAAGGCAGGCTACTTTCTGTTTCCATGACAGTAACGTTTCTATTACTGGGAATGTGGATAAACAACACGCTATCTTATATCACATATGATTTTTTCTTTTTAAACTGGATCATAGTTTTTCTTTTATGCAATATAATCAATTGCATGACAAAACATTACATAGGAACCATTATCGGAACCTTTGTATTGCTTTCCTGGTATTGTATCAACTATTTTGTTATACTTTTCCGTTCTAAGCCCATCATGCCTTCAGACCTCTATGCCTTACAGACAGCCGGAGAGGTAGTGGGCGGATACAATATTATTCCCACGCCCAAAATGATCTTCAGCTTCATCCTATGGGCAGGTTTAAGCATTAGCCTTGTATACATCAGTTTAAAGGAAAACAAAAAAGTATCTTTACGTAACAGATCCGTCGGTATAGTTTTCTCTGTTATTTTGTTCGTTTTATGTCTGAATAATCCTATCTATAAGCAGCTCAATACCTTCGAATGGAACGCACAGCTTCTGGATGATTTTTATTCTGAGGGAATGGTGCTTTCCTTCACTCGCTCCTTCTTCAGCTCCTTTGTGAGAGAGCCTGAAGGTTATTCAAGGAAAAAGGTTGATGAGTATCTTTCGCATTATCATAACAGCGTTGATGAGGGGAGCGTTAATGAAAAGCCCTCAAGGATCATCATGATCATGAACGAGGCATATGCGGATCTCAGGGATTCCGGAATGTCTGCTGAAGTGGATGTGCAGCCTTTTATTGACAGTATGGACAAGAATACCATTCACGGAACCATGTATGCATCTGTATATGGCGGTGGAACCTGTAATACCGAGTTCGAGGCATTAACCGGAAACTCCCTGGCATTTCTCCCATCAGGCTCCTATCCCTATTCTCAGCACGTGAAGCACAGCCTGTGGTCACTTGCCGAATATTTCAAGGAAGACGGATTTAGGACAGCTTCCTTCCATCCCGGCGCAAAGGACTCCTGGAACAGAAATAATGTTTATCCACTTCTTGGATTTGATAAATATTATTCACGTGATGAGTATGAGAATATAGAATATCTACATCTTTTACCTGATGATCAGTCAAACTACAGGTTTATAGAATCGGTTGATGATGAGAAGAAGGTTCCCGAATTCTTCTTCAATGTCAGTTACCAGAACCACAGTGGATATGAAACCTGGGAAGATGTTCCCAAGAATGAAAGTGCAATACTGATTCCGGCAACGGATGCACAAGTATATCTGTCCCTTGTCGCAAAATCGGATGAAGCTGTAGAAGAGTTGATTAAGCATTATCAGAATTCAGATGAGAAAACCATGATCATATTCTTTGGGGATCATCAGCCGGGTCTTGGAGTTGAAAATGATTTCTATATTTTCAACAACAATGTCGGTGGATTAAATAAATATAAGACGGAGATGTTTATCTGGACGAATTATGATTCGGAACAGGTGGAGAATTACCAGTTAAGTGCAAACTTCCTGCCTCTTCTTATTTTGGAGAGAGCAGGATATAAGTTGCCGCCATATCTAAAGAT
Source organism: Oribacterium sp. (assembly GCA_017940955.1). Next base: position 5,360 of record JAGAXP010000285.1, on the reverse strand, counting down.
GATGAAGGATGTATATGAAAAGTATCCGGTCATCACATCCCAGGGTGTGCTTGATGATGAAGGCAGACTTTATGCCGGTGTAAACGACCTTTCAGAAGACCCACTTATCAAAATGTATCAGTACGTGCAGTATGCAAATATGTTTGATGATATAGATGAGGAATGGTTCAAGACTTATTGAATGATTATTGGGAAGGACTATATGGAAGTGGTTTGTATATTATCTTGTTGATTCATCTATATCGAGAGTTGGTTATATGTAGCTCAGAAACGCTTAATGAACAAAGGTTGAAATTCAGGAAGTTATTGAAAGATAAAATCATAAATGATATATAATTTATGAATAAAGTACCCACTCCAAAGTGGATGCTCCCGAGTTTTGGTTATTTAGCTCTTGGTGAGATCCGCCTCTCTCGTTTGAAGACGAGAGAGGCATTATTTTTTTGCTTGTTGTTTCTCTTATCGAGAAAGTTAAGCAAGAAAAGAAAACTATTAGAAAACGGCTCCGGAATAAAATTCGATTTGCGGAATTTATCCGGCTAAAAAACAGATATTAATTTATAGCTATGATTCTGAAGTCGATTTCTTTTGATCAGTCATATAAGCTTCCATATCACTTTTGAATTGAGTCTTGCTCTTGTTTTCTCTCTCAGCAGCGTCAGAAACGTTAAAAACACTATTCATAACTAAGGAATATAACAGGGAATCTCTGCCATGTTGTTCACCGGCTTCATATCCATGTTTAAGCCATCTGTCTTTCTGCGCTTATCATATTCGGAGTATAGCAACATTATATTAATTATAATGACCAATATGACGATATAAAACCTAGAAACTAATGAAGGTAAACTCTATGTCGGCGTAAACGACCTTTCAGAAGCTCCCTCATCAAAATTTATAAGTACGTACAGTACGTGAATATGTTTGACAATATAGATGAGGCATGGTTTAGGTCCCATTTTTTACAATATACTGTGTGGAAGGAGTATGAGGTAAGATGAAACTGAAATTATCCTGGCAATTTTATGCGGTTTGTCTGATCATGATCAATATTGTTTTTGCAGTTTCTGCATATTTTGTGAAAGACTCTGAATATTCCTGTGAGATGTCAGATTTACAGGCTATGCACAGTGCCGAGATGTCCGTCAGGATGGAGTGGTTTGAGACAATTCCTGATAAGACTGTTGAATACTGGTATGACGCATTACAGTTTTCACTTATTCCTATAAGCGAATCCAAACCGGCACCCTATGGAGCAGGTACGAAAATAAAAGCAGATGCCCTCAGGTATTTTAGAAAAGAGACAGATCTCGATTACAACTATGATGAGTCACTAAGCTATGAAGATAAAATAATTCATGTTATCGTCAGTCCTGAAACTGATGATCTGAATATTCAGCTGAAATGGATTGACACGGACTGAAATGATATACCATTGCTTCAAAAACCAGTGACGAGCTGACTAAATTTGCATCTGTATGTCATAAATTACGACTAAAGAATATGCATATATAGACGAGCCGATTAGATTTACATCTGTGTGTCAGATAGTCAGGCTTGAAAAATTGCTTTATAGACGAGGAGAATAATACAAAATGAATTCAGATTTGAATGTTGTAAAGAGACCTACTCGATACGATTTATTTGTGGTTGTATCGCTGACAGGAATCATCTCTTTTTTTGTTTATGCATTTCTGGCAGGTGCAAATGCCTTTGACTGGCTGATTATGAACAATCATGGGGGCTGGCAATTCGGAGATTATTTTCAGCATATTATTTTTATGCAGGATGCGAAGCACATCTACGCCAATGTCACCGGCGAATGGGGAACATTTCCTCCCTTGGTATATGTTTTTTACTTCCTGCTTCATCGCCTGACTGTAAGGGATGGTAAGATTCTGACAAATATAATTGAATATCAGTTATCCCACTATACTTTATTGGTTTTTCTTTTTTACTCTATATTTCTTACACTTGCGTTTTTGTATGGGGTAAAAACATGGATAAAAAAAGGAAGTTACAAGATGATGTTTATCTGTCTGTTACTATCTACTCCGTTCTTTGCCGGAGCTTATGAACGCGGAAACAGCTGCGTAATCGTCCTTGTTCTCCTCCTGATAGCACTTGATTGGAAAGACAGTAGTTCAAAGTTTCAGCGGGAAGCTGCTATGATACTGATTGCAGTGAGCGCCGGAATAAAGATATATCCTTCGATTTTTGGGCTTCTGTATCTGAAGGAGAAGCGATGGAAGGAAACATTACGCCTGGTGCTCTACGGAATTGTATTGTTCTTCGGTCCTTTTTTCTTTTTTCTTGGGAAAGATGGTTTCCTGCTCTGGCTTTCAAATATATTGGACACATTTAATGTCGATTGCGTTGGAAGAGTTAATTTCATTAAAGGTATTGTCACCACGGTATATTTTTTGGTAACGGGAAATATTCCAAACGAGAATTTTGGATCGGCAGCTTCGATTTTTTTCCTGCTAATGATGGTTTTTCTGTCTTTTCTAAGCAACAGCCGAAGCCGAACAGCTTTTTTTCTGTGTGCGGTCATGACTTTTTTTCCTGCCAATGCTTTCAGGTATACACTCTGTTATCTCGCAATACCGCTTATTATAGAGTTTTCAGAACATGGAAGTGAGATGAACCTAAAAGTCATACCGGCTTTGGAAAGTATTCTTTATGGTTTGGTTTTTACTATTCCGACTTACTGGGGCGCGGCAACACTGTTCAGGTTAAACTTCAGCGACAATTATCCAAGGACAACATGTGTTGAAGTCTGGATTTATCTGATGGCTTATCTGTTACTTTCTGTAACTATAATTCATGAACTGGTTGCTGTATTAAAATATAAGGATTTCAATCCATCTTTTATAAAGCTGTTTAAAGAGGAGGCTAAACAATGAAGTGCTGGGTTTGCGGTAAAGAAGAATTTTCTCGTGTTGGAGGAAACGATGATCTCAAGCTTCAGCCGGAACGATTTAAAATCACAGACGCTGATTACGGTATAAGCCTGCCACGGTATAAATGCCGTAATTGCGGATTTATCCAATGTAATACTGCTGATGTAACGGATTATTACGAATTATTGGAGGATGAAGGATATATTGACAGCAGTGATCAGAGAACTCTACAGTTTGTTAAGCTTTTGAAAAATGTTGAAGCCTATATTCCTGATAATGGCAGAATCCTTGATATAGGTGCAGGAAGCGGATTGTTTCTGCGAGAAGCGATAAAACACGGATATTGTGCCACGGGAATTGAACCGTCAGCATTTTTATCTGACATGGGAAAGAAAGATGGTCTTGACATCATCCAGGGTACATTTCCTGATATGTGCCCTGAAGAAAGATTCGATGCAATCTTTCTGACGGATGTAATAGAGCATATTGCAGATCCTTTACCCATGCTTAAAAGGATTCCGGATTATCTTAAGACAAATGGAAAAGTGATTATAACTACTCCGGATGTTTCGTCATTTATGGCTTTGATCATGGGCAAGAGATGGTGGCATTATCGGGTTGCCCACATTGGATACTATAACAAGAGCACTCTTTTAAAGATAATGAATAAAGCCGGATTTCGTCCTGTGAAATGGAAGTACGCAAAATGGTACTTTTCATGGAAATACATTAGTGAGAGGTTGACGAAATATCTGCCTTTTTTGAAACCGGTTGTGAAGCTTTCCCCTAAATCCGTTATGCTTCCTCTGAATTTGTTTGATTCAAGATTATGTATTTTCGAGGTGAAAGATAGTATATGATGCCCTATATTAAGATTGCTAGGTTTGATCATTGGATCAAGCAGCTTTTTATCCTGCCAGGAGTATGGCTTGCGTGGATGATGGTTAGAGGAGGGCTGGAAAGGTTAGTTTCAACGGTTATTACCGGCCTTCTTGCTACGTCCTTTGCGGCTTCAGCAAACTATGTCATAAATGAATGGCTCGATGCAGAATTTGATAAATACCACCCTGTAAAAAAATATCGTCCCGCAGTAACGGAGGGACTCGATGCCAGGATTATTTACTGTGAATATTTTTGTCTTCTGGCTGCCTCTCTAATTGTTGCAAACTTTATCAATCGTCCGACCCTGATTACAGTAATTATTCTCCTTATAATGGGAATCCTTTATAATGTTAATCCTGTCCGTACAAAGGATATTCCGTATATAGATGTTTTAACCGAATCGGTGAACAATGCACTTCGATTCGCAATAGGCTGGTTCTGTGTTACTGAGTCCTTTTACCCGCCGTTAAGTTTTGTTATGGGATACTGGATGGGCGGAGCATTTTTGATGGCAGCCAAACGTTTTGCTGAATATCGAATGATCGGAAACCCGGTACAGGCAAAACTCTATAGAAAATCATTCGGAGGATATAGCGAGCTTCGACTGCTATTGTCGGCGATATTTTATGGATTCCTTGCAGTATTTTTCTGCGGTGTTTTCCTTATCAAGTACAGGATTGAGCTTTTGCTGATCATACCGTTCATATGTGGATTATTTTGCTACTACCTAAGCATCTGTTATAAACCTGATTCTGCCGTACAAAAACCTGAGAAACTATTCCGGGAAAAGTGGCTCATGTTATATGTGATCATCCTTGGGGTTCTTTTTATTGTACTATATAATATCAATATTCCGGGTCTGGATATGTTTTTACGTACAGATCTGGTTGCAATAATGGACTAAAGGGACGGATGAAGGGGACCATAGTTGACAGGCACCATAAAATCAGAAAGACATCGTAGAGCTTTGCCTTAAGTATGGCGGAGGCGGTCACCGCAACAAATGACGAATCTACATAACTTTTTCAAAATCTAGGCGATTCTCGCTTTTTCAATTCCTACGGTAAACTTACGCTGTCTAATATTAGCTTAATTATTGAAAATCATTATCACAAATGATATATTTTTAGTAGGGAAAGTACCCACTCCAAAGTGGATGCTCCCGAGATATGGTTATTTAGCTCTCAGTAAGAGCCGCCTCCCTCGTTTGCAGACGAGAGAGGCATTATTTTTTTCGCTTATTTCTCTTATCGAGAAAGTTAAGCAACGCCAATAAGAAACCACAAGCTGTAAAAAGCAATGCTAATATAGATAGCACAATCATTAAGATTTCGTAGTCAGTCATGTGCGCCACCTCCCTTCCATAGTGACATCCATATTTATGGAGCACCTTATAATATGGCTCGGGAGATTACCACCTCGTCATGGTGTGAGTGTTGTTGACCTCATAGTTTAGCAGAAAACTGATCTGCTTGATTGTCTCCGGACTGCTCTTTATAATGACAATCATCATTATAAAGAAAGAGGCCCCGGGGATCCTTCCTGACCAGATCGCATCCCCGAGACCAATGGTAT
>JAGAXP010000284.1 GCA_017940955.1 Oribacterium sp. | reverse complement strand
TTTCTTTTTCAGATTGCCTGAATATATGCAGGATGCTCTAACAAGTGATTACAAAGTGGCGTAATTGTATTTTTATAGTCTAGAATATAGAGTTTTCAAGGTACGATGCCCACTATTTATGTGGGAAGTTTAAGTTATTAACATATATTCTGAGATCATCGATATCGCTTTGCCACTGTTGTGTTAACGTCAGCTGCGGTGTAGCTATAATAATGCATAGCTTATTCCCCTGCTTTAGCAACTCTGTCATACATCCAATAGCTGTTCGTGTTTTCCCTGTACCTGTTGCCATTTCCATTAGTAGCGCGTATCCATTTTGAAGCCACTTATCTACCGCCTTTTGCTGGTGCGGATATAATGACAGAAGGTTTTCTTTCGTCTTTGTTGTTTTTCTGTATTTCCGCATAATTTGAATATCTTCAATATCACGCGGCTTAATCTTCACTATTTTTTCCTTTATCGCATCGGGCACGTCATAAACCTTTGCTACACCCTCTCTCTCATTCTTCCAATACGAAAGAAATTTTTTCAGATCTGACTGTAAGTACTCTAATTGTCCGGTTTCCCAAGATCTAAAAACCTTAAACTCTTCTATATTGTTAATCCAAGCCTGTGCAGTTTCATTTATTGACCCAGAAAATGACAAAATATCTCCCGAATCATCAAAGACGATACCTACCTTCTGATGAAACAAGCTATTTTTAGACTTGAGACCAACAACAATTTTGATTTCTAAACGACCTTCATCTAAAAGCCATGCCAATGCCTGAAGATTCTCATGGGGCATAGAATCAAAATCGAGATCTGAAAACATCTTATTGTTTTCAGAAATCTGATCGTGTTCAATAATTGTCTGGTAGTCTTCATCTGATAACTCAGGTGATACTAGCAAATACATTTTTCCCCCATTATTGATTAGGCCCTCAATGCCTCTAGCCGCTACTATTAAACTTGATGAGCTAAAAAATCCCGCAATCCTATAATAGCGATTAGCACACTCTAAAACAGGAATATAAAATTTATCAAGAAGCTGATCTTTACTTTCATCAGTTTCATAACTCACTTCCAACTCCAGATCGCGTAGAGCCATACTATTCCTCCTCTGGTTCCTTCCAATCGATATTCTCCAAATAGCATTCCCATGCTGTTCCTCCCAAGACATATTCCGTTATATGCTTAGTGTTTGATCTTCTCCTTATCGCCGTTGACAATGCCAAAAACGACGTTAATTCAAAATATGAAACAGGTCCCTGAAAAGCCCTTTGTATAATCAGCTGTATAAAATACTCTCGTAGTAGCATCTTTTTCAAAACAGGCGCTTTCTGCTCAATTGTATATTGCACTAGGAAATGACCCCAAGCAGTATTTCGAGAATATCTTGGTTTTGTCGAAGAAACAACAACTAAATCCATAGCCTCCGCCAATCGTGAGTGATTCTCGCCATACTTTCTATTTGCCGCCTCATTTGAAGCATTTACCATTTGATATCCAAGATTAACAAAGCTTTCACCTTCCGGATAAAACTCTAACAACTCCGTGATTCTACTTACTCCGTCCTCAAAAGAACTATATTGTGGGATCTCCTCCGTCTTTAAAGAACGATTCAGTCTTAGTGTAAGTAGCGCTTCAAAATATGTTTGCAACCTAGTATTATTCAAGACATCATATGCTGCAGACAATTCTTCATATGAACCTGAGTGTAACGGTACAACTGAACTTGGTGATTTGTTCAGGAACTGTACAATGTAGGCATTACAATTATTTTTTTGATTATATTCACACAACCATTCTGTATAAAAACTCATTTTTTCTCCCAGTCATCAATTACTTTTTCCGGAAAACGCAAGTCAAAATATCTCTTTGCTATTTCTGGATAATCATTCTCAAAATCAGTTAGCGCTCTCATTGCTGTACATAAATTTCCTTCGGTTTTTATTCTCGCTTGATTTGCAAGACAAAACTCCCTAAATGTCATCTTCTTGAAGAAACTAGGCTGATTTCCCCACCTTGCCATAGTAATGTATAGTTCCCTATATTTTGACTGCTTCCAAGGTGTTTCATTCTTATCTTGGTAGCGCATAATATATGGCAAACATCTATATTGCATCAATAATGCTATACGCTTAAATGCATTCTCAATATCAACATGGTCAGTGCTTTCAAATGCAACAAGAACATAAAATTTCAAGCAAGTTACATTCGTATATTTCCTTATCAAATGAAGTTTTTGATGTATCAGGTCATAATCTGATATATTATCGAATGCAAATGTATAATCACCGTCATAATTTGCATCAAATAACAGTTTACACTTCTCATCTGTCAAGAGCCTTTCGTCCATACCTTGCTTAAACTTGAACGGTTTTCCTAATGCGATTAATTCCTCTAAAATACTCCTCCATTCTGGACATCCGAGTATATTATCATCCAACAAACATATTTTTTTCCTTTTAGGATCATAAAACTCCTCTATTGGGCTATGTCTAAATACATGGTCATATTTTTTATTTACACAGAACGGGCATTTTCTAAAACATCCTCTCGTGACAAAACCTATACTGTAATCAGTATATTCTTTAAATTGAGCCATAAAGGATGCTTTATTGAAATCCTTTTCCTGTCTTTCTGCTGTTTCCTCTGCTTTTATGCATTCACTTTCAATCCAATCATTATATAAATCATAATCTGGCATGTGATGTTCTATTTTTTGGGGTAGATTCGGGGCTTTATCAAAAAAGAAGCCCGTTCCCCCAATATGTATTCTATCTTTGTGCTCTTTTGCATATTTCACAAGCCATTCTGGCACAGGTGTATCTGTAAATACTTTTGCTATATATACATGATCATATTCATCCAAGTGATCATAATCCAAGAGAAGATGAACCTCCTCACCTTGCTCTTTCCAATATCCTGATAGCTTCTCACAAACAAGGTTAGGAAATCTATGCTTTTTTCTCCCAAGCAGGTCAGCATCTATAATGCCAATTGCCATATTATTTACCACACATATTTAAATGTGTTCCCTTCTGCAATAATCTGATGAAGCTCGACCTGATATAAGCCAATTGCTCGCTTTATCCAATCAGCCAATTCTATCGTAGCAGAAAAGTTGTCCCATAAAACGGACTCATTCTCTCAAACCTTCATCATCCTTCTTTTCTTCCTTCTCTTCCGGCACATATTCCATTATGTCGGAAACATCACACTTAAGCTCTCTACAAATCTTCACAAGGACATCTGTTGTAACATTTTCGTCCTTTGTGAGTTTTGCAAGCGATGAAGAACTGATACCGGCTTTCTTCCGAAGATCAGACTTTTTCATCTGCTTATCAATCAGCAGTTTCCATAGTTTGTTGTAGCTCATCTTCATTTTTCTTTACCTCTTCCGTGTCCCATGATCTTCCATATAGTTCGCAATTATTTGTTGATAGTCTTAATACACAATGATCTTCGAGGATCTTCTGCGTTTCAGGTCTACAGTCCCCCTGTTTATCATATGCAATAAAAATTTGTTTATCTGTACTGTTATAGATACGTATAATACCGTCTTCAACATCTTTTCCCAGATTCTTAAACAGAAGAGAATCATGTGCTAATGCCGGAAGCGCCGTTGTAAACAGCACCGCCAAATCATACACGATCATCCCTTTGTAATTGGATCCGGTACCTGTATTATCCGGAGTCTCAAACCTGTAGCTGTTGTATGCATTGAAATGTAAATGGGGTGGCTTCTTCTTTGTATCAAAAAGTGTGTCGTTAAACTCCTTCATCTTCGCATTAAGCGTCTCCTCTATCTCTCTGAGGATATCCTCAATGCTACGCTTAAGAACAGCATCAGCATTGGCTTTTGCTTCCTGCAGTCCTTTCTGGGTAAGGAACGCATCGTTCTGGGTCTTTAAAGCATCAATTTCTCCCTTGATTTCAGAATGTCTGTCCAGAAACTCTCTTGAAATATTACCAACAAAGCCTAACTGCTTTATCTGAGCGTTGACATCATCCAACTGCTCCTGCAATGCAGCAATATCATTCTCTATAGATGTTTTCTCTTCGGCAAACTGGGCATCCAATATTTTTGCCAGTTTTTGATGATACTTCTCAACCTCATACAGTTTTCGAACATTTACCTCAGGAAAATACTCCTGCAGAGCTGATATATCCGCTTCAGTCGGATATAGACCATAATCCAGGCTCATGTTTACGAGCCTCAACTTCATTTCCTTAGCATGAATGGCCTTCTCATAATTCAGCTTCTTTGTGGTCAACGCAGCTTTTTTCTTATTCAGCTCTATCTCTTCTTCTGTATGGCCTTTTTCAGCCTCTTCCATTAATGTTGCAAGCTGGAGCTCCAAATCTCGTATGACCGCCAGATTCTCTTCATACTTTTTCTGCCCGCCTACAAGATCTGAGATAAAGTGATAGCGGCGTGCTTCCTTATATGCATCCAACTTCTTCTTATGATCCGTTACATTTGTCTTAAACTCTTCTATATCTTTGTATTTATCAAACAATGTCAGAATAGATGTGATCGATTTATCCATATTCTGACCGGGAATCCCCTGAAGCGGGTTTAGTTCATCTGTGTTCTTTTTACCATAAACCCTGAAGAAACTACTTAGCGCGATACGAAATGATAATCCGGCAAAATCCATGTGATACTGTTTTTTCAACCAGTCAGAATATTCCGCCTTTGTATACTGCTTTCCAGTGGGCTCATATTTATCATCACAGATAAGAATTGTGTCGCTGTCTCCTGTATTCCTCGCAAAATAGTACTTTATTCCGTCAAACAAAAAGGTGAAGAAAATCGTATGATGTCCTTCTTTCTTCACGCCATCACTTTTAACGTATGTATCTCCGCCAAAAACAAAATCTATAGCCAGCAATGCAGATGATTTACCGATCGACATTGCTCCATCCTCTTTGCCCAATACTACATTAAGACCTTCCTTGAACCGGATCGGTGGTCTTTCTGCTCCCTGCTTTTTGAAGGCCGGCGATTTCATCTCTATAAGCATATGAACACCTCCCCATTGTTGTTTATATCAGCTGCTCTCAATGCATACAGGCAGTCCATAACAGCAATAAAATCTGTTGCATCCGCTAATGACGGTTTTACCCTGTTGTACAATTCTCCTACCGGAACCGGGGCTGCTTTGATTTCATCCAATACGACCGGGATCAAAGATAATGTGCTGTTTTTGTATGAATAAAGCTTATTTGGAAACTGCATCAAACACCTCACACTTTGCAATGAAATATGCTACAACGATCTGGCAGTACATATCCTCCTGCAGGCTGACCTTATGGACCTTCTCCGAAATCTCGGTAAAGATCTCAACATTATTCTTTTTGGCCTTCTTCAGCCTTTTATATATTGCCTTCATCTGATCTTGAACTTCATCGTAATCTATCTCACCGCGCTTATCTGCGCTCTCAATTATTTCTTTAAGCGTAACGTAATATGTATCTACATAGCCCTTGACGGTCTTATAAAGTGCAAGATTATCATCCGGAATCAGTTTTTCCTTAATATCCTTTGGATCAAGCGACGGATCCAGCAGATCTTTCTCCTTAAGATTCTTAATCTTTGAAATTACACCTATGATTTCTTTTTCAAGCGGCATCCCATCTAACAGCTTCATGCTCTGATTATGTGCTACGAGAATCTTCTTAATTCCAGCTAATTCCTGGCATCGTTTTTTGTTGCTGTCAAATAGATATGTGGCGTGACAGTACGGACAGAACGCAAGCAAATTCTCAACTTTTGCTTCTTTCTGTTTGTCGATAAGTCCTACTTCATACAAATAAGAAACCACTCCGTTCTCTGCCACAGACAGTAACCTTCCACATCCTGGAAATGTGCAGGTGTTATCCGCTTCATCACGCAAATAGTCTCCGAACCTAATCTTCAGATCGTATGCCTGCTGCATCAGCCTTTGCCGTTCAAATTCATCCTTCGGCACGAGACCTGCTGTAGTTCGAATGATATCTATAAAGCACTGCGCCAATTTGTTTGCTACATTTGCTGCAGTGGTAGACGAATCATATTTCTTATAATCATCCGCCAACAGCGCGATTGTTGCCTTCGGTCTCTCATTAAGAGATTCCACAAACATTTCTGGAGACAATCTATATACAATGCTTAGCGCAAATTTCTGAGATATACCTCTCTTTGCATATGTTCGGATTGTATTATCTTTCGTCATTTTGGTAGACGGATCTTTCGGCGTCCCCCATTCATCTTCTGTGACATCGGTGATCATCGCCATAAGATCTCTGAAGAAATAAGGCACATCCGCACCATCCGATATTCGGTTTTTCATCATAGAGAAAAAATCCTTAAACTCCACGAATGCTATCTTCCTTTCTTCAATCTTTGAACCACGATGAACCACGGTGAACCAATCTATCCCCAAACCGGAATACCCCATTTTTTATAATAAGCGCAGCATCTGAGGCACCGGCTGCGACGAGGTTCAGGGCATTGGATACACGGAATTTATTTTATCACATTTGTGTCCGTTTGTCAAAGCATCCGTTCGCGTTATGGACATTTTTAACGAGTCAAGGATTTTTTTGATGCAAAAAGACCACAGTAGCCGCCCGGCGATGGAAGACGTTCCTGCCCCCTAACTGCATCAGATGTTAACACTCTTCAAGATGTGAGCTGAGACCGTACACCTCAGTGCCCGAAAGCAGATTGAAGAGAAACTTATATTAACAGGTCCAGTCATAGGGCAACTGGCCATTCAGACAAATAGGAGGGAACTCTTATGAATGGCCTTTTGAAGACAAAACTGAACAGTTGCCATGCGGTTTCCTCCGCGCAAATCACAGGAGGAAATTGCAATGGTAACAACACCTCAGGAACTCGTCAACTTTCCTATGCCCATTGGCGTTGAAGACGCTCTGGCTATGGGATACAAGCGCTCTGACATCGTGTACAGAATGATGGGCAACCGTCGTCTTTCCTGTATCATGGTGCAGGGCACCCAGCAGCAGGCAGATGATTATGCCCGCATGATCGAGAATGAGATCAAGGCCGAAAAACGCGAACGACGCTGCTTGATCTCAGACGGCAAAGGCGGCTACATCATGTGCCCGGAATGTAACAAATGTCGCGAATGTGCAAAGGCTCAGTCCATCGACTTCGAGACTAACCGCCCGATCTCATTAGAAAAACTCATGGGAGGCGACTCGGATGAAGATGCAACACTGGATATGCCCGGAAAAGAAGATGTCGAGAGCGATGTTCTCGCAATGCTCACTCTGGCAGAGCTGCTTAAATACCTCGGAACCTTCAAGGGTAAAATGTATGCAGAGATTTTCCAGGGTCTGTTCGACATGAAAACAATTGATGAGATTGCGACAGAGCTTGATTTGAACTGGTCTACCACCAGGGATCGCATCAAGAAGGTTCGCGCACTTGCGCAGGCATTCACCGGCTTGACCAGATAATATCTCAGCCGGAAAAACTAATGGAGCCGGACTATAATGCCAGCCCGGCTCCACTTTTTGCTCTGTATTCGATTATTACCACTTCCGACCGTTCATCTGCCACTTATCATGCCGTTTAATTCCTCTCACAGCCTGCCTTAGAGTACGGGTACGGCCATGCATATGAAACGGCTCCGCATGATGAGAATGAAAGATCACGACTACATTATTCTCTGGACAATCCGGGCTGTGCAAAGTCCAAAAATGGCCTGTGTTTTTGCTGCGGATTGTAATATCGAACGGATCCTTATAGAGAACAGAAAAGTATGTGGTATCCAATGTTTCCAGCTCTTCCATATCAAACATAGGCAGCCTCCCTTCCGTAACTACCTGAGGATTCTGCAACGCACATCACCCCCTGACCTTCAACCTCGGAGAACGGAGTGATAATCTCATCCGCCCTGGTGATCGTGAGCCGACCGCCTTCACACTTCACCGTGATCGGAGTGCCCTCATCAAATCCAAGCTCCCGAAGCCAGGCACCCTTCAGCACAATCACCGGTGTTGGCTTGTAACGATAGCCAGACTGCTCGTAAACCTTCATATTCCGGATTTCCTTAAACCTCTTCATCAGCGTGCCCTCCTTCTTCCTGTGCCTCCTCTGCGCGTTTTTGCATCAGCGCATCCGACTTTGCCTTCCAGTCATCCAACAGTCTGTAAATGATCTTTTCCATATCCTTGATGGTGTAATTGGATGAAAAATACTTCTTCAGCTTCGGCTCCGGTATTGTGATGGATTTCGGCATTGTCTTTGCATTGAAACCATCCATCAGCACATCCGCCAACTTTGCCTTGCCTATGCTCTTATATTCATCAAGGTACTTCCTCACAGCGGCGATCTGATAGGATTTCACCATACCGTTTTCACCAATGAACTCTGCCAGATATTCCTGTGTCTGCTTATCGAGATAGGAAACCTCTACCGCCGTAGCCAGCGGCATCTTCTTCGCATCCACAAGATCCAAAAGCGGAGTGATCAGATCTGTTAGTCGGATAAAACGGTAGACCTGATTCTTGCTTTCGCCCACCATTCTGGCCAATTCTTCGTCTGCTCGTAACTTCGTACCGACTTGGTACGAAGTTAAATCTGTCCTGCTGCCCTGGCTTTTCAGCGCATCATATTTCATCTTGTAGGAAAACGCCTTCTCACTCGGAAGCACCTCTTCCCTCTGGGCATTCGCCTCGACCATGACCACCGTTGCGGTATCATCATCCATTTCCCGGATGATCGCAGGAACCGATGTTAGCCCCGCCCGTTCTGCCGCATGCATCCTTCTGTGTCCGGAGATCATTTCGTAGCCCTTGCCCGCAGGCCTCACGATCACAGGTGTCAGAACGCCATTGAGCTTGATACTGTTTACCAACTCATTCATCTTATCGTCATCAATAACCTTGAAGGGATGATCCTTGAACGGCGTGATTTCTGCGATAGGAAGCTCCAGCGCCGTCTCTTCTCCCACTACTCCGAGGATCTCATCCACGCTTGCGATAGGTATTTTCTTTCCTGGTCTTTTCTTCTCTGCCATCAGCCAAGCACCTCCTTCGTAAGCTCTGTAAACGCCTCTGCCGCCTTGCCGTTCGGGCAGTGCTTATAAATGCTCACTCCCTCTGCACTGGGCTCCGAAGCCCTCACAGAATGAGGAATGACGGTATCAAACACGCCCACATTTGAACCGTATCCGTCACGGATCGTTTCCGCCACATCCTTCGCATAATTTGTCCTGAAGTCCACCATCGTCATCAGGATCCCCCGGACCGTAAGCTCTCTGTTCAGTCTCCGCTTTACCTTGCCGATCGTGGAGATCAGCTGCTCCAAGCCCTTCACCGGCAGGTACGCCGCGCTGCAGGGAATGATCACTTCATCCGCCGCAGCCAGAGCATTTATGGTCAGCATCCCCAGCGAAGGCATACAGTCGATGATGATCCAGTCATAGGAATCCCGAAGCTCATCCAGATAACTCTTCATTACCGTTTCTCTGCTGATCGCATTTACAAGAGCCACATCCAGTCCTGCCAGCTCTATATTCGCCGGTACCAGATCCACGCCTTCCTTATGATGGAGTATTCCTTCAAAAGGATCTATCTGAGCATCATCCATCAGCTCTTCCATCACGGTTGCCAGCGTCCTTCCGATATCATCCGGCTCCACAAAACCGAGACTCGCGGTCATACTGCCCTGCGGATCCGCATCCACCAAAATAACCTTCTGTCCTTCTCTTGCAAGGCCTACGCCAAGATTTACGCTTACGGTGGTCTTGCCGACTCCACCCTTCTGATTTGCTACTGCTATGATTTTTCCCATGATCTCTCCCTCCTTAGTCTTCCTCTACGAACGCTTCCATGAACTCGTAGATCTTATCCATATTGATGAGCACACGCCTCTTGATCTTATAGATCGCCTTTGCGTCCTTTGCGATCTCCCGAAAATTATTCCTTCCGAGAGACATCAGCGCCGCGCCTTCTTCCAGGCTCACAAACTTCTTGCCCGCGCCCTTCATCAATCTTTCCAGTGCCTCTACATTCAGATCTTCTCTTTTATATGCCATAACCCCATTACCTCCTTACGCTGTTGACTCTGTCTGCTGTGTCCGGATGCTCCGCAAGATACGCCTCGACGATATCCACATCGACGATCGCATTTTTTCGGAGCGTGATATTCGCCCCGGCTTCCTTAGCCAGTCTCACAAATGAATAATAGGGAATGCCGTACAGATCGGATCCTTCCTGGTACGTTACGAATTTCCTTCCCCGTCCTTCCAGGAATCTGTCCAGATCAGGGAGATCATAGTTAATGCTTTTCTTTGCCATCTTTTTTCCTCCTTGGATTGTCAATGATTGTCAGTTGCTTTGCACAGGTTTGGCAGGAATGAAAAAGGCACCTCGTCACCGATATTTCTATCAGTAACGAAGTGCCTATATTGCACATTCCTGAGGCTGCTCCTCAGTGTTTTATCTATTCATTTTTACCTTTGACAATCCGTCCTAACTCATTTAGTTTTTTCGGATTATTACATATCAGTCCAGCCAAATCCGTCCTTCGGCATCAGGTTCGTTGTACTTTCATTTCTTTCCCGAAAACCGCTCGGAAGGTCGGATTTCACTGACTTTCTGTCGGATTAATCCCTATTAGGGACGGATTTTAACGTCGGGATTTCTTTTTCAAAACTGTAATGTCGGGTAAACCCGCTTAAATCCGACATTTTCTCAAATCCCTTTTGCCGATTTCGTGTAAATCCGTCTTAATCTGAACACCAAAATGTGTTACTGATGTGTTAATCGGCAGATTTCTCTTGAGCTATGGTTTACGATACCTCTGTACCGGAATCATCCATCAAGGACTCTTCCTAAATCACATCGTTATCGTTTAACTTCTTAAATACATCCTGCTTCTTCTGCTCCGATACTTCGGCATATATATCCAGAGTTGTCTGGATGTCCTTATGCCCCATAACGGACTGAATTACCTTAACATTGGTTTCGTTCTCGCAAAGCCTCGTACAAAATGTGTGTCTCGTAATGTGGCAGCTAAAGCGAGGAATGATCAAAGGCTCTCTGTTCTCCTTCGCCGCTTTCACTTCTTCCTTGCAGTTATAATCATCAACAATCCTCTTGATCTGCCTGTTGATGCCCGCAGGGTTGTGCAGATTACCAAAGCGGTTGCAGAAGATAAAGCCGCTCATACCGCCAAGCTCGACTACATTATGATAGCCATACTTCTTCTGGTTCTCCTTCTCAAGTTTCAAAGCCTCCTGCACCTTATTCAGCATCGGAATAGTTCTTATCCCTGCCTCCGTCTTAGGCTCGGATACTTCAAACTCACACTTGAAGGAGTTATCAGACCTCGGATAGTATGAAACGCTGTGGTTTACGCTGATCTCGTTCTTATCGAAATCAACATCCTTCCACCTTAGACCGATGATTTCTCCCACTCTGCACCCTGTTCCAAACATTACCACGAACAGAGGCTTCCACCTAATGTAATCCGGCTCGTCAATAAAATCAAGAAACGCCTGCTCTTCCTCAATCGTCAATGCGTGACGCATATCCGACTTTCCGAGCTTTTTCTTAAGCTCTGCCATCACTCCGTCCGTTGGATTGTTTCTTATAATATCGTCACGGACTGCGAGCTGGAATGTGGGATGAAGCACCGAGTGAACTGAATCCACTGTGTTGACGCTTAATCCTCTTCCAATCAAGGCATTGTAAAAGAGCAATACATCGGAGAACTTAACATCCCCCACTTTCTTCTTGCCGAAACCGTTCCTTACATAGCGGTCATAGGTATATACATAATTCGACATCGTAGTTCCACGAAGGTTGCCGGACTTAGTTGAGATGTAACGATCAAAAACATAGTTCACATCTGCGTGTCCTTGGGCATATATATCAAGCCCATCCAGCTTGTCTTTCTCTATCCGCTTCTCACGCTGCCTCAATTCGTGCAAATCCTTGGAGTAAATACTCTTCCGGTTCCCGAACTGATCTGTGAATGTATAGCGGTAAAGGTTCCTGTCCTTCTCGTAACTCTCGCCCTTATGCAATACCCTCCCTTTGGAGTCTTTTCTTGCTTTTGCCATTCTTCTTTCCTTTCCTGTGAAGATAGGAAAGAGCATTTTGCAAAATTACGCCTTAGCGCCGATAGCTATCTTGACACCCTGACGTATGATCTCTGTTATGGTCTGTCCGCTTTGGTCTGCACGCTTCTTTAGCTCTTCATACTCTTCGTCCGTGAATCGAATCGAAATCTTGTTAGCTTTCGGCTTTTCGATCTTCGGCCTTCCCATCTTTGCCAAATCAGCGCACCTCCTTTCAGCTATGTACCATTATAGTTTCTGTCCGTCACAATGTCAAGGACTTTTTGCCACGCAAAATCTCTTCCACGATCTATAGTTTTCTGCTTATGAATTCATCCAGTATGGTACTGTCCACATAAGCTGAACCATCCTGCCTCCTGATGGCATGAGCCTTTTTCGCAAGTATCCTCACTTTACTCTCACTCACACCATATAAAAGAGCAGCCTCTTCATATCTGTACAAATGCCGCCCTTTTAACTGCATTCTAAGAAGCACCTCCGATAAAACCTTATTGGTAATATAGAAGGTGTTTCCATGGAATTCACACTTTACCATATCCGCAACTTCTATATTTACCGAGTCCATCTTAATGACAGTCCTCCATAAACTGATCCATCACACGGATATTGACCAGTGCAACTCCATCCGGCTTTCTGACAGCTTCTGCCTCTTTGGAAAGTATCTTCATCTTGCTTTCACTAATGCCATATAAATCGGCAGCCTCATTATATCTGTAATAAATCCTGCCCTTAAACGGCATCCGCAGAAGAACTTCCGCAAGAACCTCATTCGAGATATAGAATACCGTGTCATGAAACTCGCACTTTACAAGTTCCTCGACTTCTTTTCGTTTTGCCATAGGCTTATGCTCCTCTCGCTATAATATTTCATGGCTAATCAGCCAATAAAGGCGCACTTATCCCCTTAAACTCGAATTTTCTTTCGCAAATGCGCTTTTATTGACCGACAAACCTTTTCTTTTAAAAAAATACTTTGCAGTGATCCTGGGTACAGATCACATTGGAATTCCACCAGCTTCATCAGCCCCCACTCTTCGGGGAAGTAACTTTAACTAAGGAACGCATCATCGCCATAGGATCCCCAATCCCATTCTCAGCAACATATACGACGCTCCACAGCTCATAGAGAAATTCGCTTTTCTTCCTAAATATAAGAGCCGCATCATGGCGTACTTGCTGTTTGGCTTAACGCTCCGGTTGTTCTGCAA
>JAGAXP010000029.1 GCA_017940955.1 Oribacterium sp. | reverse complement strand
AGCGAGACTCTCAAGAATAGGGGGAGAGATCATCGGAGCCCCTTCCTGATTTCTGGTGAGGATGGAGGCAAGATCGAAACGGAATCCGTCTATATGATAGGAAGCAACCCAATACCTGAGGCAATCCTTGATGAAGCTCCGGACCACAGCATTATTACAGTTCATGGTATTACCGCAGCCGCTGAAGTTATAGTAGTGACCGTCGGGGGTCAGGAGATAATAGGTTCTGTTGTCTATTCCTTTATAGGAAATAACCGGCCCTTTTTCGTCTCCCTCGGCGGTGTGATTGAACACCACATCAAGGATAACTTCGATTCCGTTTTCATGAAGTGTCTTGATGGTGTACTTGAGCTCGTCAACCTCCATGCCGAGGCTGCCGGAAGCAGCGTAACCGGCCTTGGGGGAGAAGAAGTTCACGGTGGAGTAGCCCCAGTAATTGTAGAGTTTCTGACCCCTTACTGAGAAGTCGTTCTGAAGCTCGTCAAATTCAAAGATGGGCAGAAGCTCGACACAGTTAACTCCAAGTTCCTTTAAATAAGGAATCTTTTCACAGATTCCGGCATAGGTGCCCTTGTATTTTACGCCGCTGGAATCATGACGGGTGAAGCCTCTGACATGCATCTCATAGATTACAAGGTCTTTCTTCGGGATGTTGAGAAGTCTGTCGCCCTCCCAGTCGAAGTCCTCCATGATGACACGGCCTCTGAAGCCGGTATTTCTGTTGCCTTTCTGTCTTTTTAGCCGGCGCTTTTCCTTAAGAGAAACCTCTTCCATTTCCTCCTCGAGTATAGTCTCAAGTCCGGTGTAGTCGGATTCATCCAGGTACTTATGCATTTCCCCGCCCCAGACAGACCTTCCGGAAACTGCCTTTGCGTAAGGGTCCAGCAGAGGATTTTCCTTATCGAAACATTGGCCCTTTTTTTCATCAAAGGGGCCGTCCATGAGATAGGCATATTCGAGGTCGTCAATGTCAAGACCGAAAACCATCATGGTGAAGACGTCGCCTATCCTGAACTCGTCGGGGAATGGGATCTTCACGAAGGGCTTCTCCGCTCCTTTATGATAAAGCAGCAAAGTGCAGCCCGTGGCCTCCGTGGAATAAATGCTGAAATTTACCGCGTCATGAACTATGGACGCGCCGAAAGGGAAAACCCGGCCCGCCTTGTATTCGATGCCTTTTAGTTTTTTGGTGGGAAAACTGTCGATAGGTATCATATGTATTCCATTCTTCCTCACTCATAAGAATATATCTTGTGGATATCTGTTTCACTTAAGCCGCTGCATCCCATGTTTCCTTCGTGTATTTCTCCTGAAGCTCATCATACTGAGCCAGGGTACGGTCAAACATACCGAAAAGATCAGCTCCTGAGATCAGGCCGTCTTCATTGGTCGGCACACCCTCAAAGCTAAGGTTATATCTCATAGGAGGATTCTCCGGTGACAAAACTGCCGAGTCTCTGATCTGTTCAGTACTTCTGTAAACCAGATTGACCCTGTACCATGCCTCACCCTCCGGATCACGCCAGCGCTCAAAAAGTACCTTCACGCCTATCGGTGTTTTTGTTTCAATGCTGTCCGGAAGTGTATAGGGCTTCACTCCGAGAGCAGTCAAAGTCGTAAACACTGTACAGTCGTGAGCACAGAGGAAACTGAATTTTCTCTTTTCATTCTTAAGTTCACTTTCCAGTTCCCGGACCAGTGGGTTGCTAATGTTTACCGATACAAGGGGTGCACCGAATTTTATTTCTTCATATCTTGTAAGTACATTTGCTATCTCTGCCCAGTCTGATTCACTGAGTTCGTGCCCGAAGGCAGCCTTTTTGAGATCCGGTTCCTCATAGTACTGAAGAACCAGCGCATCTGCCACCTGACTTGCTGTCTTTATGGCACCTGTTATATCAGGTTCCTGACCCTCAGCCATCTCGTAACCTGAACTGTCTTTTAAAAGATCGCCGTACTCTCCATCCTTATAGGCTTCGCTGTCCTCCATATCAACGGTATCCATAATAAGCTTTATGGCATCCCTCAACTCGTCCGTAAGTCCGTCAAAGCCTGCATCACCGCCCATGGATCTGACCTGTTCCGCAGCATCGGAAGCGTACTCCTCAGAATAAAATTTGAGATTGGGATTCATAAAGTCTTCAAGACCGTTTGTGGCTGTGGGATACTCCACCTTAACGTCCGCAAGGGGAAGCATTCCTGAGGCAAAGTATCTGGCTGTTGCTCTGCAGCGCTGCTTCTCTCTTGCATTAAAACGGATCTCACCTTCTTCAGGGATACTGTTTTCCTGGATCAGTCCCTCCTGATCAAGCCACTTTCTGAAGTATTGTCCCATGTTTGTTTCCTGGATCCCGCCCTTTGTGGTCAGTTCACTGGATTTAGCTGTCCACCTGATCCACTCGTGGGGTGTGAGCTCCTGTGGGACAGAACCATTACTTGATAAAGGAGCACGAAGGTTATGTCTGCTGAGAGCCACCACCTGTTCAAGCTTATAGCGCGCCATGGTATTCTTCATTACGCCATCGCCATAGATGGTAAGGAAATCATCCTTCATGGAGATAGTATCGACACCCACCTTCTCATATGACTCTTTCTTTTCCTTAGCACTGTCAGGTTCTCCATATTCTCTTACAGGATCATCAGCGAGTACCATATAAGCCTCGCTTCTGTATGGATTGTTAGAGATGGTGTAAACCGCCATGGCGAGATCTCCGGAGGAATTGCCGAATGCAAGCACCGGCTGCTGCCCGATCTCTCTCACGATGGCGTCCACCTTACTGGTCTTGGCATTTTCACCATAGTAGTTACCGTCAAACACTATCCTGTCTTCCGATGTGAAAGTATAGTCAGCATCCTCAGCCTCTCCCTGATTGGTTGCGGTGTAACCATACTCTGTGCCTATGACCTGTGCAGGAGGAATATCCAGAGTATCGGCGATGACCTGACGCACGATGTTCCTCTCCGTGGCAGTGACTACATAGACTTTGAAATCATTATCCTGAAGCTCCTTAAAAAGCTCCACCATGGGCTTGTACCAGGCCTCGCCTCTCGTCATGCCTGTGAATCCCCAGGCTTCACTTGACTTGAAATTTTCCACAACCTCAGCAAGTTCATCCATAGTCATTCCCTTGTAGGCTTTGGCTGCCGCTTCTGCCTGTCTGGTACTCATGCCATCCGGTTTTTTCCTGCCTGTAGCTTCCATGATCTCATGGGCAACACTCAGGACCTCTTCAGACATGTCATCCGAATGGCTCAGTGCATAATCTGCGAAAACCATATACTCAAAGCAGAAAGGATCGGTTTCACACATCAGCGTTCCGTCCAGATCGAAAACAGCTATACGATCCTTAACGGGGATGTAATCTGAGGAAGCTTCATCCGTCACTGCACCTATGTAATCATTGATCTTTTTCGCAGCCTGAGAGTCTTTGGTCCAGTAATCCTTGATGAAAACTGCCTCAGTTTCCGATCTGCTGGCCAATGCACTTTGATCCGACTCCTCAGCCACGGCAAAATTCAATGACGCCGGAAAAGCAATCAGCGACAAAGCGATGGCCGGGACCAATAGTTTACGAAGCTTATTACCTATTACCTTCATTGTCTATCCTCCTTGAATTTTCTTAACGTAATCTTTTTTGTGGTCGATGGGCATCATGGATCGGGGTGGTTCTTTTCACCATATATCCACATAAATAAAAAAGCCGAAAATATCCATGCGTACATAGATATCTTCGACTTTAAAAATGATTGTATAATCCTTGTATAGAGAAGAATTTAATCTTTCACCAACTGTTCTATCTTACAGGTATGCTCCTTAGTATGCTCATCATAATTGATTCCCACCAGAAGAACCTGTCCGGTATACTTTTCCATGGAATCAAAGTATTCCTTATCCTTCACCTGCTGAAGGGCGCTCTCCGAGGATTTGTTGTGTTTCAGCTCTATCACCATGGCCGGAAGCTTCTTGTTAAGCGGAATATAAACTACATCAGCAAAGCCCTTGCCGCTCGTCATTTCTTTCCTGACATCATATTCATTAAGTGCATAAATGAATGCAAGATAAATTGCACTCTGGAAAACGTCCTCGTTATTGTAGCTTCTGTTTGATGCCACATGAATGTGGGAGATGTCCAATGCCTTTGCCACGGCCTCTCCATCCCCCTGAAGGGTTCTCTTCAAGAGTTCTTTCGAGTTCTTGATGATCTCATCCGTCACTTTATAGTCATGACTTACGGCGATAGCATTGAACCATTCCTGACGTACTTCACGATTTGGGATGCGGCAGGTTTGTTCTTCATCATCATATGCAAGATACCCTAAGTGGATCAGATATGTGAACATATCGTCCTTTGTGGCAAAGTCGTTCATGGTATTGAGATAGCTTGTTACATTGACATCAACTTCTTCGCCGGCAAGCATCCTTATGATATCGTCTTTGGTTCCTTCAAAATTTTGTTCTATACGATCCGCGATAACCTTGTAAGACGATGTCTTCCCCCAATATCCTCCAAATTTATGCAACTTCATAGACTTTATGACTGATTCAGGGCTGTAAATATCCCATCCATCCACAACATAACCATCATACCAGTTGCGGCACTCGTCAAAATCCATGTTGTACTCTGCGCAGAGATTTTTCACCTCTTCCCCGGTAAAGCCCATGAACTCCGAAAACCTGCCGGCACCAAGTATAGTATACTCATCAAAGTTATTGAGTTTACTCTGTATCTTATCCCTGACAACCGGAAGGATACCTGTGAGATAAGCCATGGATATAGCAGGGCGCAGGGTGTTACTCTTGAAAAGACCGTTCAGGAAGCTCAGGTACTCATCAAAAAGTTTTTGTGGTACCTGCTCACGGACTAAAACATCATATTCATCGATGAGGATAATGAAAGTGTCTCCTGTTCTATAATAAATCTTTAGTATTGCTTCCGCCAAGGAATCCGTTTCTTCAATTGAAATCTCAGGATATGTGGTCTTAATCTCGTCTTTTACCTTTTCCTGAATGCCTCCTATCAGATTCACTTTATCCTTAGTGTTCTGATATTCACTATTTAAATCGAGCTGGATAACATTATATTTATTGAGAAACTTCTCGAAATCAGGATCTTTTGAAACCTTTAAGCCATCAAACAACTTTTTTGAGTCACACCCTCTCGAATAGTAGGCTGCTATCATGTTCTGCGATATAGTCTTTCCAAATCTTCTAGGCCTGGCCATACATATGAGATTGTTATCTGCATCGATCAGACGATTAGTCACCTTAAGAAGCATAGACTTATCTACATAAATCTCTGCCGATGATGCACGCCTGAACATTTCATTTCCCGGATTCAAATAAATACCCATAATCCATCTCCCCAGCAACATGAATCTGTTGTTTAATTCAATAATTCTGGTTTTAGTCTAGCATAAAAAAAGAAAAAGGTCACTTAACCCGGAGTTGACCGGTAAGTGACCTCTTTAGATTATGCTCTTTCTATATCACATGTGTGATGCTTAAATTCACCACTTGTATTCTTAGCATCTCTATTGTAGTTTATCCCAACAAGAAGGATATTCCCCTTATACGCTTCAAGTCTTTCGGGGTATTCTTGTCGTTTTATCTGGGCAATAGCCCCATCCGCATCTTTCTCGTATTTCAACTCAATGATAAGAACCGGCTTGTCAACATACTGCGGGCGTGGAATATATACCCTGTCTGCATAGCCCTTTCCTGCATCCACTTCCGGCAGCATGGTGTAGTACTTTTCCGCCGCGTAGTATGCATAAAGAATAGCGTAGCTGAGTGCCGCTTCGTCATTGTAGGTTTTATTATCCGCTCTGTTATGGGCTTTTTCCAGAAACTCTGCTACCTTATCACCGTCCTCTGCCCATGTTGCTTTTACAAGCTCCAATGAAGTTCTGAAGGAGGCAAATGCATCTACCCACTCAGCATCTTTTGTAGAAGATTTGAACTCGTCCATTATTTCACGGTTCGGTATGAATACTTCACTTTTTTCATCATCAAAGCCAAGGTATCCTAGATGAATCAGAAGCGACAGCACATCATCACGTCCGGTGAATGTGGTCATATCGTTCTGGTATGTTGATGTATCAATCTTAAGTCGGCCACCATCCATGAGAAGAGCTATGGCATCTTTCAGGCCATCAAGATTTTTTCCAATATAGTCAGCCAAAGCTTCATAGCTTTCCGTTTTATTCCAATAATCCTTAATGATTCCTGTAGTTGTTGCTTCAACTACAGATAAAGGACTATAAAGATAATATTTCACAGACTCCGGACGTTTTCCAGTAGCTCTCTGCTCTCTATGATCGGGGTCCGGGGGAATGATGTCACTAACCACATATCCATCATACCAGGCTTTCATACTATCGTAGTCACGGCCATACCTGACAGCCAGTTCCTTAACCTCATTCTCTGTAAAACCGGTGTATGGTGCCAGCTCTCTCGGAAACATCATAGAGTATTCTGTAAACATATTAAGAGCAGAATGCTTACCGTATTTCTTGATGGGCAATATTCCGGTCATATATGAAAGAGCAACATGAACATTATCTTTCATAAGGTCGCGAAGAAAATCCAAATACTCTTTATGCTCCTCTTTTTCTTCCTTTCGCTCTCTAAAAAAAGCATCCCACTCATCAATAACGATGACTACCTGTCTGTCAATTTCTGAATAGACATCGTCCAATGTCTGAATAAGGTCATCATCGCTCAAATAATCTATGTCGGGATACTCCTTTTTGTAATCTCTGATCACAAGGCGCTGCATGTTCTCCAGAGCTTTTCTTATGGTAACATCCTTCTTCAGAAACTTTGTCATCACTATCCTGATAACATCAAACTTCCCCAAATACTCATCCCAGGATAATGTCCTTGTCCCATTCTTTACAGGCTTGCTTTTAGAAATCAACCTTGATTCAAAAAGCTCCCTGCTGTCTGCCTCCCTGTCATAATAGGCACATATCATATCAGCAGCCATTGATTTTCCAAACCTTCGTGGTCTCGAAACGCTGACATATTTCTTCTTTGTCTTCAAAACTGAATTCAGGTACAATATCATTTCGGTTTTATCAATGAATATTTCTGAATTTACTGCTTCTTCATATAATTCTTTTCCCGGATTCAAATAAATGCCCATACCACATCTCCCAAGCTACATGAATCTGTCTTTAGATCCAAAAATTCTAGCTTTAGTCTAGCATAAAAAAAGAAAAAGGTCACTTAACCCGGAGTTGACCGGTAAGTGGCCTCATCAGATTATGCTCTTTCTATATCGCATGTGTGATGCTTAAACTCATCACTTGTATTCTTAGCATCTCTATTGTAGTTTATCCCCACAAGAAGGATATTTCCCCTATATGCTTCCAGTCTGTCCGGATACTCCTGCCGTTTGATCTGTGCGATGGCGCCATCCACATCCTTTTCGTATTTCAACTCAATTATAAGAACCGGCTTGTCTGCATACTGCGGGCGTGGAATATATACCCTGTCAGCATACCCTTTCCCCGCATCCAGTTCAGGAAGCATGGTGTAATACTTTTCTGCAGCATAATATGCATACAGAATTGCATAACTAAGTGCCGCTTCATCGTTATAGGTTTTGTTATCCGCTCTGTTATGAGCTTTCTCAAGAAGCTCTGCCACCTTATCACTGTCCTCTGCCCAGGTAGCTTTTACAAGCTCCAACGAAGTTCTGAAGGAGGCAAATGTATCCAACCACTCCGCATCCTTTGTGGAAGACTTGAACTCGTCCATTATTTCGCGGTTCGGTATGAATACCTCACTTTTTTCATCATCAAACCCAAGGTATCCGAGATGGATCAAAAGTGACAGAACGTCATCACGTCCGGTGAAGGTGGTCATATCATTCTGGTATGTTGATGTATCGACCTTAAGTCGCCCGCCATCCATAAGAAGCGCTACGGCATCCTTCAGGCCATCAAGATTTATATTTATAAACTCGGCCAATGCTTCAAAGGTTTCCGTCTTATTCCAATAGTCTATGATTTTACCTGTAGTTGTAGCCTCTACAACAGATAAGGGACTATATAATGCATATTTTACCGACTGTGGTGTTCTGCCTGTGAGTTTCTGTTCTTTATGTTCCGGATCAGGAGGAATGATGCCGCTGACAACATAACCATCATACCAGGCTTTCATCTCTTCAAAATCACGGTCATATTCATAAGCCAGCTCCATTACTTCCTTTTCTGTGAATCCGGTATATGGTGCCAGCTCCCTTGGAAACATCATGGAATACTCGGTAAACATATTAAGAGCAGAATGCTTTCCGTATTTTTTGATGGGAAGAATGCCTGTCATGTATGCAAGGGCAACATAAGCCTTATCCTTCATCAAGTCACGAAGAAAATCAAGATATTTCTTTTGCCCTTCTTTATCATCTTTCCTCTCACGGAACACAGAATCCCACTCATCAATCACGATGACAAACTGACGTTTTGTATCATCAAAAACATCCTGCAAAGACTGAATTAAATCATCTTTGTCATAATAATCTATATCCGGATATTTCTTGACCAAGTCTCTTACGACTAATCTGCTTAATTTTAACAGTCCATTACTGACATTCTGATCAGACTTAATAAAATCCGTCATAACAATCCGAATAACATCAAACTTTCCAAGATACTCATCCCAAGTTATCTCTTTTGACGTTATCTTAATCGGTAGACACTTTGCGATCAGTCTTTTCACGAACAGATCCCTATCCTCCGCTTCCCTGTCATAATACGCACAGACCATATCAGCCGCTACACTCTTACCAAATCTTCTGGGACGTGAAACACTGACAAACCGCTGCTGTGTATTGATAATGGTATTGAGATAGCGGATCATTTCCGTCTTATCCACAAATATCTTTGAATTAACAGTCATTTGATATCTCTGACTGCCCGGATTTAAATACTGTCCCATTCTTTTCTCCAATCACATCCTATGTGTCAAAAGAACCTGTCATTTGTTCCCCAAAAATCTGCCTTAAGTCTAGCATAAAAAAAGAAAAAGGTCACTTAACCCGGGGTTGATAGATCTACCAATTTTCTCTTGACAGAGCAACAACTGTCCCCAAAAATGTCATGAACCCATGTCTTTTTCCTTTCCGGCGGGGTAGGAGCGGCCGGCGCTTTCGGTCACGAGGTGCCAGGTGAGGCCCTCGGGGATTATGGGCAGGGTAAAGGTATGGGGTTCCCAATGGGCGTTTACCATGACGTAGATGTAGCTGTCTTCTTTGACATGGAATTTTTTGTGGTCTTCGGCATACATGAAGGCGAAGGCGTGGGTCGGGGCGTTCATGTCAAGCTGCCAGGGGATCCGAATGGAAGGAAAGCTCGGGGTGGCCGGTGCCGTTATGGCCTCTGAAATAGTCTTCGCTTCTGAGAACAGGGTGGGCTTTTCTGAAGGAGATGATGTTTTTCACGAAATTATGGAAATCATCGTAGGTTTGAAGGCCTGTCCAGTCGAGCCAGGTGGTTTCGTTGTCCTGGCAGTATGCGTTGTTGTTGCCGGACTGGGTATCGCCCATCTCATCTCCGGACATGCAAAAAACACCTATAGTTTATTATAACAAGTACGCCCATCTTGACTGTTTTCTAATGCCTTGTTATACAAATCTAAATATAACCGTTTTGTCTCTTTGTTTTGTCTTTTCATTTTCTCATCTAACCATCCACCATTAAACCAATGTATAGAATGAGTATTCTCTGTCTCATTTATTACTCCTGACATATAGTCAAAGGGCTGGAAATAATCTGAAGCATAAATATTCATACCATTTATGCATTGAGTTTCTCCATTTATTCTATATCCACAAGTAATTGCAACCCTTGTATCATAAAACCCGCAAGTATTCTTATTCACACTTCCATCCTGATTAAAAAAACTTACCTCCTGCCTTGAATCCAAAAATTCCTTTAGCATTGGATGCTCCTTGACAGCACCACTCAATCCACCGAAATTAATAATCTGCCATTTTTCAACACCGCAAAATGCCTGCTGATATCTTAAATCATCAATATTACGTTTTATCTCAACATCAGTGTCAAGATAAAATCCACCTTCATTATAAAGGATATCTATTCTTGCATAATCAGGCACAAATCCATAGGCACCTATGTCATATGCATCCTTCATATATGAATGCTTAGTAATATCATAGTTATCCTCATTCCACTCTATTATTTCATAATCAGGACAATACTTTTTCCAGCTATTAATACACTTTTGCAAATTCTCCGGAATTGAATTCCTTCCAAGCCACATATAGTGAAGTTTCTTTGGAATAAGCGCATCCTTTGTCAATACGGGATTCCCCTTTGATTTATCTAAGCAAAAATTATGTATCAACATCATAGGCATAACGTAGCAATCCATATTTTGGGTACATGGCATATTTTCCAGTTGTTTAATAACTTCCGGGAAACGGCTGATATTAAGCAATATTACTGTCTGATCAGAACACTCTTCCAAGTATTGCGGTGATTTAATTTTATATTTACTTTCGCTTGACTCAATGTAAGATCCCCATATTAATGGATTATTATCAAGATAACAATCTATCTTATCTAATAAATCTAGATTTTTAAGAATCTCCAGCGTAGAGACCTGTCCTATTGCGCCTGCGCCGAACATTATCAATCTTGAATTCGCATCGACGACGATATTTTTAAACTCTTCCCACTTACAACACTTTAGATTCATCTATTACTATCTTCTTTCACCAAATACACCTACATATTTTTCTTATGAAGCATCCCATATTTACTATATTTCATTCACAAACTAAAAAACCATCCCCTACTTTACATTTAGTCTATTTTTTTCCAATACTCTCTTCGCATCGATAATAATAAATTGGCTTTCTTATACCCATATCAATCAATGATGCCTTTATTTTCTTGCACACATCTACATTTGATATTGCAATAAATACTTTGTCATATTTATCCTGACTACTGATCAGGCTTTCAACAGGGAACACCTCGTCTCTTCTATATTCACTGTAGTTCCTATCTACCCATAGAGGGAAATTATTATTCATTCCGTACTTTATTGCCTTTCCAACACCCCCTGCTCCGTATAACGCAATTCTGTCATAATGATTTGCGAAAAAGGAGTCTTTGCAAAATAGTCTTTGAGGATCACATAATAATGAAATAAACGCCATGTAATCATGTAATTGTTGAATCATACGTCCATAACAATTGGGAATCTCAGAAAATGCTTTTCTTAAATCTTCTTCCAAACAATTTATTGATTCTGAATCAATCTTCTTCCACATCATCGAATCATCCCTACGGCAATAATGATATGGAATATAATCCGATATTAACACTTCTTTGGCCTTGACCATCAACTGAAAAGTCATATCCGCGTCTTCTCCAATCCTTACATTGGAACTAATTGATATCGGGTTATTCTTAACAAATTCTGTCTTATATATCTTGCAGACAGTGTTAGGCAATATACCAAAATCAAAAAAGCTACCTTTACTCAGCATCTCACTATATAATTCGTTAAGCGAGTCTCCTGTATATATACCTAGCGGAAAATTATTATGTTTGGGATAACACTTTCCTTTATACTCTTCGGTCATTCCAACGCATAAAATATCAGCATTCTTATTTGCTTCCGCTAACAATTCATCAATCATAACATCATACGCATAAGAATCAATATAGTCATCAGAATCTATGAATGAAAAATAATCTGTCTTTACTAAATCTATTCCTCTTTTTCTTGCAAGTACCAGTCCTTCATTGCGATTATGCATGACACTAAAATGTATATTTTTCTCAGCATATAAATCGCATATCTCTCCACTACTATCCGTAGATCCATCATCAATTAGTATCACACAAACATCATTTTTTAATGAGCAAACTGAATCCAAGCACCTCACAAGATACTTTTCAGCATTATAGACCGGAATAATAATACTCAAACCACTCATTTTTCATCTACCCTTAAGTATTTCGTTCCATTGATACACATATGCCTGAATATCAGTTTTCTTTCTCATACTCGCTTCTGCTTTTTCGCCTATTTCCTTTACAGAGTTCCTGTTGTTTGACATACATTCTATAACTCGAGCCATGTTTTCCATATCTCCAATATCCACGGTATACCCGGTAACACCATTTATTACATCATCAAGGATACCTACCGAACGTGTCACCACCGGAACAGCTCCACTTATCATCGCCTCAATATTTGAGATTGGGCGTCCCTCAGAATCTGATACATTTATAGCAATATCTTTATCTCTCCAAAAATCAAATATATACTTCCTATCGAGCAATCCTTTATAGTTTATTTTCCCTGATAGGTTATTATTTTCTATGAAATTTTTAAGATTTGGTACAAAACTCCCATCCCCAACTATTTCAAAATAATAATTAACATTCCGCTGTTCTAATTCTTTTATTAGCAGTATCAATAAATCTGCTCTCTTATGAAACACCTCAATTCGTCCTGCGTATCCAATCCTAATAGGTTTTTCTTTGTTTAGACTATAATTCCTTTTTTTATTAAATAAATCTATAATAGGCGAAATAATAATCTCTGTTCGTTCTTTTTCAACACCTAAAGCAACTAATGCATTTTGTGCCGGGCTACTTACACATAAATATTTTTCAATTTCTTCATTATATGCAAAAAAATCCCGAATTATGCCATCACATGACCCATGAATCACCACTATAATTCTAAAAATGGTTGGATTTGCTTTATGCAACAAACTTGCAGCCAACAACACCTCATCAGCTCTAGAGCAAATAATCACACATGGTGCTAGGTTTATAAGTTCGTTTTTTGTTCTTTCGACTTCATTTATTTTAAAACTGCATGAATCTTTAATAGAAAAATCAATTACTCTTTCGAAGCCCTCACGATTCCCACTATACTGATTCGCTTTTGTAAGAAGATATACATTTTTATTTTGCTGTGTCAACACTGAGAAAGTTTCATTTATCCAAGTTTCAACACCTCCTACTCCAAAAGCCCACGCTCCAGATATTATCGCCTTAACACATGTATTATTAACCGACAAAAGTGGAATCATCATCAATCTTTGATAAATGATTTTTATCAAAGATTGAAATGATAGCAGCCTATTCTTTGAAATACTGTATCTCTCTACAAGTTCCTCCCATACAGGTTCGTAATCATTTTCACCAAAAAAAGTCACACAAACATATTCGTTGGTACAATTCTTTATTTGATCTACAGCCAAAATCTCATAACCATTTATAAAAGCTCCACATCTATTTGGATTGCTATCTACAACACCTGCAATCTCAACATCTGATAGTTTAATTAGTTCCATTAGAGTTTTACATCTATTGCCACTTCCATATAAATAAACGTGCATGAATCAACATAATCCTTTTTAAATATCCTTGCTTGTCTGCCATATACCGCGAAATCTACGTTCTATTTGAGAACAATCCCAATTAAGAACAGCAGATCTTGGAATATCAAAAGCATTTTCATCCCGATCAATACAAGCATGTTCACATGTAAAAGCCCTCGAAAAATCCAGTTTTCTTAAAATACTACGGGTCTTACTGCCAATATTTCCGTTAGGGTATGCAAACAGATCAACCTCTTTATTGATTATTTCTTCGAGCTTAATCTTTGATTTTTCTATTTCCTTTATCTGTTCACTCTCACTTTCAATGTCACAACGAATATGGTTTATCGTATGAGCCCCTATCGTAATAAGCGGATCCTTAGCAATATCCCTTAGTTCTTTAGTATTCATCGTTCTATATTGAGGTCTGTTTTTTAAATCCTTATTCACCTGATTTTTCAAACAGATCATCTCTTCATCTCTCAATCGATACGTATTACTGATTATTTCTTCTCTTATATTCATAATCAATTCCGATCTATTATTATAATCTCTAACAAGAAACTCTTTTTTTCTAGTCCTTATAACATCTGGCAGACTCGATTGATTAAGAATATTCTCTAGTTCATCCCACCAAAACTCGTTATCATTGTCTATTCCCCCAGTAGAAACAAAAACTGTTGCTGGCACATTATATTTCTTTAGCAAAGGATACGCCTTAGAATAAAAATCTACATATCCATCATCAAAAGTAAGCGCCACAGATTTCTGATTAACTCCAGACCAATCCTCATCACATCTTAAGACTTTATAATTTGTACAAATATACTTTAATTGATCCTCAAAATTCTTTTCATTAACAATTATTGAATATGATGTTTCAAGATTCTCTACTCTATGATACAAAAGAACATTAATTCTATGATCAATATCATCGTATAAATCAGTAAACAGTGTTTCCTTCTCAACACTTAATCTGAGACTTTCATCAACAACCAAATAATTACTGTAGCCATATTTTTTTATATACCCTGTAACTTCATTCCACCACTTTTTATGCATGCAGATAATAATAAACGTATCAGCAGAAGCAGATTTTAGTGATTCCAACTTACATACTGGTACGTCCATTATTATTTTCTTTTTGGGTTTATAAGTCGTAAGAAAGCCTGATATCTCAAATTCTTGTTCATGCAAATATACACGTATTAAACGGCCTACTTCTCCATCTCCATATATGTATACATATTTATATTCCGAACACTTTCTTATTAATGCATACAAATCGTTCATATCAGATGCTCCCAAATAATTATTTTTTCGTTGCAGCTATGCTAATACAAATGGTAAAATCCTCATCCTTTATATCGAACAGATTTAATTTTATTTCTTCAACAGGGATACCCTGAATAAACGCGTTGGCTATAGCTATATTTCCATATGATTCTATTTCAACATCATCACCAAACACTTCTTTTATCAACAATCCAATCGAAAGTCTTGTAAAGCCCCAATAATGCTCATATTCTTCGTTTCTTGCCAGCTTTGATATATTTCCACAAACAGTAGCAAGCATTATGCCACCATGTTTCAAAAGATAATAAGCCCCCTTTATAGCACTCTTAACATCATATATTTGATGAAAAACTTGAGTACATACAAATACATCATACATATTCTGAGTAAGCGTTTCCTCTTTGGTCAAATCCATTCCTTTGGAATAATCCAATATGTCATGTTTACTATTTGGAAAATACTTTTTGCTATATGTATCTTCCCCAACCTCTAGTATATATTCAGCTTTTTTTATTCTGCTGCTTTGTTTCTTTAAAAACCGTTCTATATATAGTCTGTCTACAGGTGTACCACGTTCATAGCCATACAATCTACTAACCGGTTCTACTGACAAAAGAAAGTCTCGCATATCAAAAGGATGTGTGTCCCTAAACAATTTATCTATATCATTTTTCTTATAAAAATAGAAATGTTCTAATATATTTTTGTCAAACTTATCTATTACCGCATTCTTTATATCCTCATGATGGCATTCGTCTACGGCAACAATGACACTTGTATCAGTAAATACCTTTATATCAATATCCGAAAGACCATACACAGGTATACCCTCTATACTTTCTTCATTGGTTTTTTCAGTCACAAGGAACATACTTACGGCAACTTTTTTTATCTTTAGACAATCCAAAACCCTTTTTCCATATGTTCCGGTTCCATATATCACCGTATTTTGCATTATATTATGCCCCTTCACGCTATTTTTTGGCGTAAACCACGCCCTTCCTCAAATCCATCGTATCAACCATGTTCTCATCATACGGAAAAAAAATGTATCCCTTTGAAGCTGTAGTATCATATCCATACGCTTGTAGTATGAACTGTATATACTTTTCATCGTATTGCCTATGATAACTGCACACTGCACACTGTACATTATTTGAAGTAAGTACTCTACGGGCCCCTAGTAAGCTTTCAACTTCAGCTCCCTCTATATCCATTTTTAAAAAATCTAATCTGTCTTCTATTAACCTATCAAGAGTTATTTCTTTAGAATTATCCCTACCTGATAGAAACTTGTTAACATATACAACCTTATTTGAGTATGGTTTAAATGTTCTTTTTAGTGCCTCCATCCATCTGTTATCAGATTCAATCAAATAAATACGTTTTGCAGTATCAATAAACCTTAGTGCAAAATTCCCTTCGCAGACGCCTGCATCAACTATGACTGCTTCATTTGGCATAGTATATCCACTTGGCAGATAAAGATGCGGCGAATCTTCCCCTTGTTCATATAGTATATCTGGAACTACTTCCTTACCATTCTTAAGAAGAAACACATAGTCAAAAGGGTAATACATTTTTTTATCTTGAAAAAAAATAAATGGCCATCCATCTTTGTCTCGTAATACTTCATTATAAATTGTAAAGGGCGGGTTGTATGCCCCCAATATGCTTGATGTTCCTTTTCTAAACTCATTAAGTGTATCAATCATATCCAGTTCAACATTGTCCTCATATTTTTTAATAATTTGATCGCAGATTTTTTTATCAATGCTTTGATATGTTACAACCTTTTCAGCCGGTATTAAAAACTCGTCTTTTAAGCGTTTCACTATCTCTTCATAACACAAAGAACAAACTATTATTACATCATATTCATATTTTGAAATATCATCAGGACCCGCAATAATATAATCAAAAAACTTAGTTCCTTTCAACTTCTCATCACTATCAATAACACCGATAATATTGTAGCAATTGCTCATTGATTTCCTTAAAAAAAATTCCTTCGCAGTTCCTCCAGCGCCATAAACTATCGCCTTCATTTATCTATGTCCCCTTATTAGTAATAAATCATCATCGTTGTTAAGAGTTCCCGGCATTGCTTTTATATCATCAAACCTATAGCCATTCTTCCATAAGGCATATGTAAAAGAATTTTGATCCCTAAAACTATAATTAAAAACTTCATTCCACCAATCCAACATTACCTTCTTCAATGCCTCATTCTGATTATCTCTTATTAAGCAAGTGCAATCAAAAGCACCATAATGTCTTGGCATGCCTTCATTATAATATTTTTGCATTTGTTGTCTTATCAATTCTTTATGAGCAAATTCCGTCATTGACCAGGCGGCCTCTTTATATATACAATCGAACGGTGGCTCCTCTTTTCGCAGAGTTATACCTGTATCATTAATATTTGATAAGTGTTTACTTAGCTTGCCATTAACTAAAACTTTACCATCTATGTAAATGCTATAAGGATAATTTTTAAAAATATCACATCCAAGTATCTTACAGAATCTATTTTGTCGAATGTAGTCCCTAACTTCCTTTGGCAAAATATCTTTAATATCTATAAAATTATATATAGTTTTATGTATTGGAGCTTTTTCAGATATATAATAATAATCTATATAATCCCTTTCTATGACTGCAGGTTCAATAAGAGGCTCATAATTTCCTGTAATACATGTATATAATGCTATTTTCTTATTTTTTTCGTTATGAACCAGATCCTTTGAATATTTCGGTGCCTTCGTCTCCTCAATACATGCAATATGAGAACTATCTTTTAAATTCAACACGTTATCAACATACTCATCACAATACGCTATTTCTTTAAACTCTATCACTTTCTGCTTTCCCATTGACAAAAGCTGTTCTCTTATCATTGCACTGTCAACCTGATTGGTTAGAATAAAAACAACGCAATCATCATATTCTAATAATTCTTTTGGAGATATACAATAAATATCATCTTTTATTATTTTTCCCCACTTACTTTTGTCATTATCGCAAAAAAAAGCTACAGTTAATCCCATAGCCTTAATGTGTTCGTATCCAATACCAGTACCTATTTTTCCCGTTCCGAACAACACCACTTTTACAGGCATGTTTTCACAAAACAAACTTATAACTTGTTTTTCCATATTAATCCTTGTTTTATTAGTTTATTATGATAGCAAAACTACATTCCAATCATTCATAATATTCGACAAACTATACTGTTCTGCTCTTAGTCTAGATTTATAAGTATAGTGCTTATAAATCTCCTCATTCTCCAATACAGAAACTATTGCCTCTCCTAACAATTTTTCCTCCAAAGTAAAGAATTCATGTTTTTTGATTCTTCCTTCTATATATGGTGTCAGAATTCCATATTCACAATACTGAATAATATTTAATGACTTCTCTTTACCAACAATTTCCCCACAACCTCCAGGCGAGTCCGTAGTAATAACAGGCGTTCCTTGCATCATCGCTTCAACTATCGCATTTGGGAACCCTTCCACATATGATGTCATTACAAAAACCCTTGCATTTTTCTCATAAAACTCTGGAGCATTTGTAAATCCAACAAAATAAACGCTTTCCTCAACTTTATAATCCCTACATACTTTTTCCAAATATCTTTTTAATCTTCCCTCCCCTACTATAACCAAATTCGACTCTGGGCATCTATCTTTAACATATGAAAATGTTCGGATCAATCTATCATGTTGTTTTACTGGTTCTAACCTTCCTACGGTAATGATTGCCTTTTCGCCATATCTCCACTCCTCATCGACTTTTTGACTATGGCTCATAGCAGGATTTGGTATAACTTTTATCTTTTTTTCTTTGATATGATAATTACTAATCAAATCATCTTTTACATACTCACTTACTGCAACTATATAATCCGCTCTTCTATATGCTCTCCTTATATTACTTTTATCATAGTAAAACCCTTGTAAATCATATCTTTTTGATAATGTAGTATGTACGCTAACCACTATTTTGTCATGAACTCTTGACATCACATTTAAGAAATTAGCCTCTTCCATAAACGATAATGAAACATCAATGCCATATTCTTTCTTCGCTTTTCTTAGAATCATAGCCAAATGTACTAATTCACTCCAGCTTTCACAACAATCAGTAATATCTAGTTTTACAATTCTTCCCCTTATAGCATATGCCATTCTATTTGTTTTACTTAACAAAAAATAATAAACATCAAGACCTTTATCTAAATAATAATTCCCTATTGTTTGTGCTGTTCGTTCCGCACCTCCACCGCAAATACTATGTATGATTATAGCAATTTTCTTGATTCTCAAGCTTCCCATACCACATCTTCTATTGAAACAATTTTAGCATTTGTTTTTTCTTTTAAATCTTGCTCAATTTCGTCATAATAATGAACCGCGGTAACAACAATGGCATCTACAGGTTCTAATGATTCCTCTGGAGTATACATATCTACTTCGGCAAAAATATTATCAGCATTTTTATCTATTCCATACTTTACGATTATCCCAGTGTCTCTTAGTTCCTCTATCAATGCCTCACCTAATTCTCGCATTCCATAAATTGCAATAGTAGAAATCCCATTTCGTTTGAAATAATCAACAAGTGATTTTTTCTCCTGCTTTACTCGAATCCATTGCAAAAGAATCAAATAAAATTCTTGTAGTTTTGATTGACTCTCTTTTAGTTTTCTAATTTTCTTTTTATGCTTATTACCGATAATGATTTCATCAGTGATAATACCAATAACACTTCCAGCTACAATCGCCACAGAAAATCCAACTATAGTATTCATTTTATCACTTCCTTAAATCGTCCTTCTTGTACATCTATTATTTGATTACCAAAGATCTATTTAAACGCAACTTTTTTGTTCATTCAAATATTCAGCATATTCCTTTAAACTCATACCCTCAAATCCCAAAGCTCTTGCATAATCAAATATTCCTATAATATTTGAATAAAGCTGTTCTATTTTCCCACTATTATTAAACCAAGGACTACCTCCTGGCATAAGTTCAGATGAATGTAACATAAATTCTGCATATATGTTTTCTTTATAAAGAACATCAAGCAATTTCTTCATTTCTCGCAAATTATTCAAGCTTGGTCTCAACCAACTGTAATAACCATTATTATTGATACTTATTATTGATACCGGTATCTCCATCACAGAACTATCATACAAGTAGAACGGTGTATTATTAAATCTGCTCCAATTTGTTCCTCGCGAAAACATCGACCATCCTCGAGTACATCTCCAGTCAATTCCCGGTGTACATGTGCAATCCACTGTATATCCCATTTGATCAAGATAATTCACTATAGAATAATTTAAAAACCATCTTCCACCTCTATGTGATTTAATATCACACTGAAAAACATCCTGTAATTCTTTGGTTAAATAATGTATTTTATTTTGAACAATCATCTTGGGATATTCACCAGCATATGGCATTCCTCTTTCTCCAAATCGTTTTATAAGCGGAAAATATGGTGGCTGATTCCATGAATGTAGATGTGCACCTATTTCAAGAGTTTTTCTTTTTACTCCCTCTCTACCAAGAGCTATCATTGCATCATCATGCATCATTTCATAATTAGTTAGATAAGTTGGAATAAAATCATACTTTTCACATAGTTCTTGAAAGCGAAAAAGATAACGTGCATTTTTTGTTGTAATCTTTTCCGTTATTTTGGTTTTATCCCAAATATTATCACCTTCAGTATCTATCGTTATCAAAAATACTTTTTTCATTTCTTTTCACCAAACCATAATAAGTACAAGTTAACGCATTATTTCTAAATACTATTAATTTTTAACGTATAAATGGCATTGATTGAAACATCTATTCTATATACCTTTAAACCATTATTGAAATAGAAAATTCTGACGATTATTGCATCCTGATACATTCAATTCCCTAGGTTTGTTCTTCTAATAATAATTATATATTAAATCAAAAAACTGCACTCTTAATCATTTTCATCCCAGAACGATAGTTTTGGAATTCTTCTTCCACATGGTTTCCTCTCCCAATCCCCATATGTTACAGTTAAAATCTCTTTATACCCATTTGGAACTGGAAAATAATCACTACATAGTAAATCTTTGTTGTCGTTCGAATTAGAAAACCTTTTATATTCACAGCTTTCAAACCACTGTTTTTTATATGTTGTTTTTTTTAAAGCATATACACCAAACGGGCCAAAGGGAACAGTTACACATTCTGTATCTTTTTTACAATGCTTAACTTGTACGAAATATCGAAGTTTTAACCATTTTTTAATTCCCACGTCAAATCTTGATGAAAAAAAATAAATGATTTTTGATATCAAATAAGGTGTTTTATACTCACCGTCTTTTAATGCATACATATTTATCACACCATCAAAAACTCCTAATTCATATTCCCAAAGCATTTTCAAAACACGTGATTCTGGAATATTTGTTAGTTGATATATATCCACAAAGATTCCACTTTCATTATTCGTATCTTTAAAATCTGACATGCGATGTGTACCATTAACCACCACTCTCGTAATATATGTGTTATACGGATATTCCGGCTTGGTCATATAGTTGAATACCGAATACTTTTCTTTATCAATCTGAGAAGTGAGAATCTGATTCATTCTCTCCCAATCTTCGACACGCACACAGATATCCACATCATCGTCCCATTTTATCATTTGCTGTTCGCGTATACACCCTAGCAACGTGCCAAACATTAAATAGTAGCTAACATTACCGTCATTGAGTAATTTCTCTATTTCCAATAGTGCAGCAAATAACTTATTATGTATTTCTTCTATGCTCAGAGGAAGCTTCTTTTTATTCATATAAATAATTACCTTAACAAGAAATCACAGAACATCTTATGAAGAGACTACACTTTAAATAAAACTGATAAAATTATTCAGATTAAAATCTTTTCTCTCGTCCAATATCTCTCCAATTTTTTTATTACTATATGCATCTCGAATCAAATTATTCTTCTCACATAACGAAATATTAAAACATACTTTATTAATCTCATCCGTCTTTGTATTGATGCAAAAAATCGTCCCATCAGATCGAGTCTGTACTATTATAAGATCATCCTTTTTGTAAATCGCCTCAAACTGAGTCCAACCTATTGGATAGGCCCCATCCATCGGATAGTCAAAGTATAATTCCGAGATCACGCCATTTTTTTCAACAAATATCTTTCTTTCACATCCTGAAATATAATAAAATTTCCCATTTACATAAAAGGCACGCATATACCATCTTTCATCTCCTTCAAGAAGATTAAGATTTTTATACTCTTGTATTCCCTCAGTTTTTGACCAAATAACTTTTTCACCACACATTGTTGTAAGAAAAAATGTATTTTCATCAATCAGATCTATCGTTCTGATTTGTATATCATTTTTTAAATCATAGACTTTGTATTTTTCAGTCACAATATTAACTTCTACAATAATTTTTTGTCCAAGCACAGGTATATAAACATATTCATTTGATTGAGTAAAACACTCGCTAAATAATGGTAAATTATCAACTTTAACACCTGCATTCGTAATGTTAGTAATATAACTATAGTCAACATGAAACATGTCATTTACATAATAGAAAAATCCTGATATATTATGACCTACCATCAAAATTTTTCCACTGTTTTCAACAGCAATATGAAACTTTCCCTTTCTATCACTTTCATCATCAGCATATGGAATCAACTCTGTGTAAGTTTTATTATTATCTGTATCAACAACAATGAATTCTTTATCATAGAATGGCAAAACAAAAAAAGTATTATTCATTTTAACAAACGAATGGCATCCATATTCTATAACCGTATCCATCGGGAGAACGTAATACTTCTCCAATTTCATTCCTGGAAAACTAAACTCGCAAAGAACATTCGCCATGTTGGTCAACATCCATAATCTATTGTTTTCTAGTAGAATATTTTTACTCACCAAAAAAGAATTATTTAGACATTTTTCTTCTTTATTATTCATAACTCACCTCCCTAAAAGTGGGTGATTGTCACACTTAAGCATCACCGAAGCTACTCGTTTTCAAGTAAACTCATAAATATTTTTTTATTTTCTCTCGGACACTCTTTTGGTCTTCCCAATTCATCCCTAGATTTTATGTTCGTTTTAATTTCAATAAATACAGATTCTTTAGAGTTAATCTCCATCGACAAATAATCTTCCAGTTTATCATTTGAATCTATACAGATCGTTTTTTTATATCCACAACGTTCTGCCACTTCACACAACGATAATCTACTTGCTGCAGTCGTCATTCCTCCAACAGACTCATGAGCTCCGTTGTTGATAACAATATGAATCAAATTATCTGGCGACACTGTACCTATAACAGCCATGGCACCCATGTGCATAAGCGCTGCTCCATCTCCATCTATACACCATATTCTTTTATCAGGCTTCTGAATTGCTATACCCAATGCTATCGATGATGCATGTCCCATAGAACCGACTGTTAAAAAATCATGATCATGGGTCATACCTTCCTGATTTCTTATTTCATACAATTCGCGAGACGCTTTTCCGGTTGTACATATTATCAGGTCATCACAAGCATATTTCACAATTGTTCTTATTGCTTCCTCGCGAGTAAGCGATTTGTCATTCTCATAAATGAGCTTCTTATCATTTGTTAGGGCATTCTTTTTTATCACAATAGCAATTTGACGTCCTGAATTTAGAAATTCACCATACTCCTCCATCTTCATGCGTAATTCAGCTTCTGATGTTTCCTGATTTACCACAAAATATGGAACGTCCATAGTCTCCAAGAGTTTAAGAGTTACCTCCCCTTGAAATATATGTTGTGGTTCATCATGCACGCCAGGTTCTCCCCTCCATCCGATCACAAAGATGGCCGAAATTCCATACACCTTTTCATTTAACAGTGAAGCAAGGGGATTGATAATATTTCCCTCTCCCGAGTTTTGCATATAAACAACTGCCGTCTTTCCAGTTGCAAGATGATATCCTGCAGCAATTGCTACTGCATTTCCCTCATTTGCCGCTATGATATGATGTGTGGGATCAGTACCATACTTTTCCATAATGCAGTCACATAGCGGCCGAAGCAGCGAATCAGGAACACCTGTATAGTATTCCGATCCAAGTATTTCCATAAATGTTTTTGCTTCCATCAATTATTTACCCCAAATATCTTTCCATACAGGATTTTAATATCTTCCGTATCAAGCTTTATCGGATTATTCTTAAGACGACCAGCATTTACCGACTTAAAAAGAACAGCAAGTTGATCTTTATCCGGATTAGGGATGTACAACTTTAATTCACCATATACACGTTCTACATAATCCACTGCCTCTCCGACACTTTGAAATTCAAGTGCTTTGGCAATCTTTTGAAATGCAATTTTCAAATGTTCTTGTCCTCTTTTATCTACACACCTATCCATATGCTCAAACATCCAGGGAAATAATTTTCTGTTGCACATCATTGCAGCATGTCCATGTGCACATCCAAATAATCCGGTTATCTTATAGCACATAGCATGTCCAGCGGTTGTCTGAGAAATATTGATAGCTTTACCCGCAAGATTAGATGCTCTTAACATACATAGATTACCTTCATGTGTATTTTCCAGATAACCATACATATTTGCTTTAATCAGCCCAAGCGCATCTGATGCATATCTCATGCTATCCTCGGTGCTGTTTATCGACCACATAGATTCAAGAGCATGCGCGAAGGCATCCATCATAGTTGCTTTTCTCTGATATTCCGGCAGACTATTCAGATTGTCCGGATCAAATAA
The DNA here is from genome assembly GCA_017940955.1 of Oribacterium sp. The sequence goes on along the minus strand of JAGAXP010000029.1, from coordinate 3,655 downwards.
TACTATTTCAGGAATACAATATTCACTTGTTATGGATTGTTTCTCACCATCTTTATAAATAACCGCATATCGTGTAGCTTCAGAGCCCGTACCTGCAGTGGTCGGAACTACCAATAAGGGAATGTCATTCCTTTTTATTTCCTGCTCAAGATAGTTTTTATCATGTTGCATGGTAGAAAAAATCCGGATACACTTTGCAAGATCAATTGCTGAACCGCCACCCACTGCCATTACAGCATCACATTTTTCCTTATTAAAAATATCAACTCCCTCTATAACAGATTCGTAAACCGGATTAGGCTTATAATTATTAAACAACACTACATTGCTATGTGAATCAATCACAATTTTGGCTTTGTTAATGTGTTTATACCCGCTTCCACATACTACAAGTGTCTTTTTATCCGAAAGCCACTCATCCAATTTTTCATATTGATTTTTATCGCAAAAAATAATTTGCTCCATGTATCATTCCTCTGGAATTAGGGTAATGATATCCTTTATGCTCATACATTTTTCACTGCATTCCTTACCCCTATGAGTTTCAAGTATAGTTCTGGCAGCATCCTGCATGGCCGGAAATCCGGTTCTTATCAGATGATTTGCATATATCACAATATTTGCGCCTTTTTCCTTGAATTCTTCTTCATAGACCGTATTGTATGTAGTGGGAACAAGAACTATCGGAGTCTTTTTATCCGTATCACGGAACTGCCTGATAAATTCAAAAACTTCATCAGCCTTCGGGCTACGACTATGGATCATAATTGCATCTGCACCTGCATCAACATATGCTTGTGCTCTGTCTGTCGCATCCTCTATTCCCTTTTCAAGAATCAAGCTCTCTATTCTTGCACAGATCATAAAATCAGATGTTTTCTGTGCCTGTTTTCCCACACGTATTTTCTCGCAGAATCCATCTATTGTATCTTGAGTCTGCTTTACTTCTGTTCCGAAAAGGCTATTTTTCTTTGCTCCAATCTTATCCTCAACTATAACCATGGAGACTCCCATTCTTTCCAAGGATCTTACGGTATAGGCAAAATGCTCTATCTGGCCACCGGTATCCCCATCAAATATAATTGGTTTCGTAGTCACTTCCATGATCTCATCAATGGTTTTGAATCTACTTGTCATATCTACCAATTCTATGTCCGGTTTACCCTTAGCTGTAGAATCGCATAGCGAACTGATCCACATAGCATCAAATTGCTTTGCAATACCATTCTGATATGACGTTGTTTTTTCAACAATTAGGCCGGTTATACCATTATGAGCCTCCAGCGCCGTAATAAAGCCTTTTATTTGCAACAGTTTTTTAAGCCTTCCCCTACGTACATCCGGAAGTGATAGCTCTCCTATCGTTCTTTTCTCTATTTCTCTGTACTTAGGATCTTCTGAATAAGGAAATTCGATCAGCCGGCCCCCATACTCTGCCAAAATCGATACCACCTCATCACGTACCGGCTTCTGAAAACCTTCCTTCCAATCGTCTCCATGGACAACAATATCCGGTCTTAACTTTTCCAAAACATTCTTATATGACAGTTCATCCTGCAAAATAACATTATGGACACCTTTGATATTCGCAAACATCTTTTTTCTCTCAGATGCCGGTACCAAGGGAAATCTCTTATATGAAGCAACAGCTTTATCAGAAAGTACTCCGATTGTCACCTTTCCAAGTCTTGTTGCCTTTCTTATGATTTCTATATGTCCTCCATGTATGATATCTGTAGAAAATGACATATACACCGTTCTTGACTCGATTTTTGCAAGCTGATCACTTACCGAAGCCAGATCTTTGGAATCATCTATCTCTGCACACAGTTGGTTTCTAAAATCAACCGGACGGATACCTGCACTTCCATTTAATTCATTAAGGGCATTCTCGGCATATACATTTTTGTTCCCTGAATCACAAAAATCTTCTATTTTTTCGAGCCATTTTTTCCAATCATCTCTGAAAATCTTATATAGCGGTTGGGCAGCAATTGCATCATTAAAGAATTCAATTCCGACAGCATTTATGACTCCATCTCTTACAACAGCCTTAAAATCCTTTTCCGGAAGTGGATTAGTGGATGATACTGTCATACATGAAGTATTACATGACATAACAAGGTCCAGTACTTCATTCTCAAATACAAGATCTCCATGCATCAGAAGTATATCATCATCTAAACAATCTTTTGCACAATATATGCTATATATATAATTTGTAGATTCATATTCAGGATTATTTACATATTTAATATTGATCGGCACATCAAGACTTTTACAATATCTTATAAGAACATCTTCAAAACGCCCGGTAGTTATGACTACATCCTCTAGACCTATATCTACAAGTTGTTTTAACTGCCTTGATATTATTGTTTCGTTTGGAGAAATCTCCGTCATACATTTAGGATGCTCTGACGCCAAAACACCCATTCTTGTTCCCATACCTGAATTTAAAATCAATGCTTTCATATATTACTTTTTTCCTTTAGAAATTAAGGTGCCTGTCACCCTTAAGGATTCCTTACAAATTCACATGTAAAAAGCTCCTAATATGATGCAATCACATACCTTACATCAGGAGCTTTTGACCTTTTTATATACAGTTTTGAATTCTATAACTACAGTTATAAAAAACTATATTTGTATATTGATATAAGTACTATCATCCTCACACTTTATCGTCAAATAAATATCCTCTGAATCTTGAGATGATTCATTCCTGATATAAGATATATATTTTTCAATGTACCATTTGATATCTCTCCTCTATAAAAAGTGGTTTTTCTGCAGCTTCGTGCCTGACCACCTAGTTCACATAAAATAATTCAACGTTTCCCTGATGCATTTCTTTTTACCTTCATCTGCACCATTGGTGCCTGTCACCCTTAACATCCCTTTAGTATTTTTTAGTAGATTCAAGTGCCCAATGTGGAATAAATCAAATACTCCCGTTGTATAGCCTATAATCATTTTTCATCATCCCCTTCAAGGCAATAAAATCATCATAATCAGATAGTTGTCCCAAGCTCATCACATTTTTATGATTTAACACTCGCAAACACTGTGCCATGTATCATTAAACTTATGAATAACCGTACCTGTTACCCTTAATCTTGAAGTAATTGTAAACATTGAATCAAGTAACTTTTGGCTAATCAGAAGACCTTGCTTTTATTTCGTTATCCGGATTTTCGATCTTTTTTTTAAGATCAGAGTTATTTAGACATTCAATATATTTTTCTCTACAATTGTTACCCTTGATATTATATTCACACCATGCACTAAAAAATACGGTTAGAAAAGTAGATAAAACTATAACAAGTATATATAAAAGTGTTAGGGTAATACTTTTACGAGTATTAATGTTCTCTATAATATTGAGTGTTGCAACTACTACACATAAAATAAAATTTGCCGCTGCTAAATGTATAGACTGAATTCTTTCTAAGATACTGTTTTTTGTTATTTTCTTTTCAATCTTATTATATTCATTATTAATATCACTTAGATTTTTGGCTCTTCAGGGGTAATGGTGGGTAAAAAATACCCACAACCCCAGTATTTGTGCTGATTATGCGGCTTTAAGTTTTCTGTTAGGAAGTGGAACCTTTAAATCTGAGCAAACAAGGTATACCATATCCAACATATT
>JAGAXP010000283.1 GCA_017940955.1 Oribacterium sp. | reverse complement strand
TGCTACGAATATTGTTCTAACAAGGTTTCTCATTTTCTTTTCCTTTCAAGTGCAGCTGGCTGACCTTTCGGTCCCTGTAGCTTTGCGTCGCCGGATTTCTCCGGGTTTGCTATTTAAGTGAATCGGGATAAAAAATTGACACCGGGTTTTGTACCCTGTGCCAGTTAACCTAGAACCTTCTTGAATTAATTCTGATTCGAGAACTAACCTTCGGAGCTTGTGCTCCATGAAGATTGCAACTGGCTGGCCTTTCGGCCCCTGTAGTTTTGCGTCGCCGGATTTCTCCGGGTTTGCCCAACTGAGATCTAGGTTGGATCTCAGTTTAAAGAGAAGCGAACTGTTTTTCGTTCCTTTCTTTTCTCATCTCCTCTTTACAATTCTAATTATACTCTTAATTATTTAAATTGCAATAACTTTAGTTAAAATTAATAAATTAAATTCTGTTTTTAATTTGTTTTGCCATATACAATTTTTAACTTATGCCATAAAAATCTTATCTAGCATTAAGTATCCTTATTTAATTACCATCTAAACTTCCTTAAATCCCTTCCAATACCAAAGCATTCCCTTACCATGTTGTTAGGAAGGTACCAGGGCACTGTATATGCTGCTATCCCACAAACTTCGTTTTCCGTATATCTTTTTGCCAGATGAATGCCCCGGAAGACATGGAAATTGTTTGTTACTATGCCTATCCTTAATGTATTATTCATTGGTGATCTATCCATTATCTCTTTAGAAAACAATATGTTTTCTACTGTATCTCTGGCTTCTGTTTCAGCGATGATGCGTTCAGGAGCAATGCCTCTTGAAATGAGATATTCCTTTCCCCCGTCTCCTTCACTGACAATCTCATTTTTACCTTTTCCGCCAGATACAATACATATAGTATCAGGATTCTTTATGAGATAGTCATATGCGGCATCCAGCCTGAATCTGTATATAATGCTCGGACTTCCGCCTTTCATCTGCGCACCAAGGACAATTATATAGTCAAGATCATCTTCACCTTTATCATTGAAGTGACTTGCCATAGCAACAAAGCAGATGGTAAAGAATATTGCCGTTAGTCCGATTGTAAGGTAACCTGCACATCTTATCCCAAAGGGGATCTTAATCCACCTACCATTGCCTGAAAGATAGAATAATAGTCCGAAAACAATTGCGCTGAATATCCATATCATAAATGAGAATGTCCCGCTTCCGACCATGTAGATACTGACAGAATAGATAAGGCTTAGAAGCGTGAATGCCAGAAACAAATATCTTATATAGTTCATTTCAAATTTTTCCTGTATTCCCCGAAAGTATTTCCCTTTATTGAGCCTGTCCTTCAGCAGCCATCTCTTTATTGATTGCGTCTTCACTTGCGGCCATAGCCTTAAGTGTCATGTCTAGGAGCTTGTCTAGCTCCCAGCCAAGCTGTTCTGCGCCTCTCTCTATTACTTCCCGGGAACATCCGGCGGCAAAACCCTTGCTCTTATACTTCTTTTTCAGAGACTTTAATTCCATGTCCTTTGTGCTCTTTGATGGTCTCATAAGTGCTGCAGCCCAGATAAGACCTGTAAGTTCATCCGCAGCAAACAGAACCTTCTCCATTTCATGTATAGGTTCCACGTCTATGGTTACACCGCATGGTACAGTAATCCCATATCCATGTGAACATACGGAATGGATGATACCTTCATCTACCCCGCCTTCCCTTAGTAAAGATACAGCCTTAAGACAGTGTTCCTCCGGGTACAGCTCAAAATCTATGTCATGGAGGAGGCCTACGATGCCCCATCGATCTTCTTCATCATCGTATCCAAGTTCTTTTGCATACCACCTCATAACAGCTTCCACGGTCAGTGAATGCTGGATATGGAACGGATCCTTATTGTATTTTTTAAGTAGCTTAAAAGCCTCTTCTCTTGTTATCATTTTTTCTATCCCCTTCCTTACAGTTCCAAATGCTGTCTTATATCTACGTTTTCCTGTTTAAGCTCCGAATCAAGATAATCGAAACTCTTCGGAACTACCTTTATCAGATTCACGGCATCAGGCAGTTTCCTGATAGCTTCAACCGGAATCTTCTTATACTCAAAAATCTTCAAATACTCATCTGAAAAAGGTTCTATCATCCAAGCTTTACCCTGTACCTGAAGTCCCTTCAGATTTCCGAAGCCATCATACACATCAAAAATAGCAATGCTGACATTCTTATTATCTTTTAAAGCCTTAAATTTAAGTCCGCCTTCCGACAGAAAGTAAAATGATCTGTCTATGTAGTTATATTCGATCGGAGTACATCTTACAAAACCGTCCGCAGCCGTAGCCAGTGCACAGGTCTTTCGATTACATATAAAGGATTCTATCTTTTCCTTCAGTTTCTCCGGTTCAAGTTTAACTGAATCAGCATCCTTTTTTATCCAGTAATTTGCCTGTTTGTCATAGTCAAGTTCCCACATTGTATTCATCCTTTTTCTAAAGAAAGAATCTATAGAATATTCCCATTCTTTATATTCTTCTGAAGTATCTTATCAGTCACTTCTTCATAAAGCTTCTCTGAACCAAGCTTTGTCTTTTTCTGTCTCCCGTAAACCATATCAGCTGTAGCCTTATGTTCTTTCCAATCTCCTCCGTCATTACTTTCATTTAGTAAAAGCGGCTGTAGATTATCCATGGCATGTGCAAATCTTGATTCAGGAGTTTCATAGGCTTCAAACTCGTCAAATAGAGAAACAAGTTCCTTTTTCTGATCTTCCGGCAGAATTGAGAATATACGTTCTTTAGCCTTATCCTCTCGCTCTTTCTGAGTCTTAAGACCTTCTTCATCATAGGCATAGGTATCGCCCGCATCTATTTCAACCACATCATGGATAAGACACATTAGCATGGTTTTTGCTATGTCTATTGGCTCATTTGAATACTCTTTTAACAGATATGCCATTATTGCCATATGCCAGGCATGTTCTGCATCATTCTCTTTTCTCCCATGCCCTGAAAGGCTGGTCTGTCTGAATACGTTCTTTTCTTTATCGATCTCAAGAGAGAATTCCAGCTGTTTTTTCAAACGATCATCCATTTAAAAATCACCCCTTCATTGTTTAAACTGGCACCTTTTACTTATCTGAATCCTTTCCGAACTTCTGCCCTTGTAATGAGTTCCGATGCTTCCTTAAAGGCAGCTTTCAGATACTCTTCCTGCCATTCTTTCCCAGCCTTTTCTTCCTTCTTTATCTCATTCCATGCTTCACGGAGTTCTTCTTCAGAAGTATATTTCATATCGCCGAATACATGAGGATGTCTTCTCAGCATCTTTTCTGATACGGTCTTAGCGATGTCATCAAAGGTGAAGAGACCTTCTTCCTCGGCTATTACAGCATGGAACATTACCTGGAGAAGAAGGTCTCCAAGTTCTTCTTTCAGGTTTTCGGAATCCTTGGTTTCTTTCAAAATATTGATCCCACAGATCACTTCAGAAGCTTCTTCAATACAGGCTGCCTTAAGACTCTCATGGGTCTGTGCTTTGTCCCAGGGGCAGCCATTCTCACTTCGTAATGTTTTAACTATATCTTTTAATCTTTCAATCTCTGTCATAAATGGTACCTACAATCTCACTCACATAAAAAGGATGCAGCACCTATGTCGTATACATGAATTTTTTGTCCGAACAATTCAGCTTCCTTAGGTGTAAGCTCCCCTCTTTCAATACTTATGGCTCCATCTATAAGCTTAGGGACGATGGTGTAATCTAGCGGTATCGTACCGTGATTTGAATATATTTCTTTGATATCATCTTTATGTCTGTCAAGACGTCTTAGCCCATGGATATATGCGCATAGATCCCGCATTGGTCCAAACATAAAGATCCTGCCGTCCTGGATGGAATCCCCACAGAAGAACATGCCGCTGCTTTTGTCGAGAAGACCGGTACTGCCGGGAGTGTGCCCCGGAAGTGCTATAGCCAGCAACTCTCGTCCGCCAATATCTATAGTATCCCCGTCATACACAGGAATAATCCTCTGTGACGGATGCGGCAGTCTATAATTCACAAGTTCAGAAAGATTCATCATAACTTCACCAAACTCAGAATTACTGCCGATATGGTCAGGATCTGTATGCGTGTTGAATAATCTGACCGGAAGATCGGTTATCTCTTCTGCGAGCTCCTTAGCATTATGTGTCTGCATTCCGCTGTCAATAAGCAGTGCTTCTCTATCCCCAAGTAAAAGGAAGAATCGTACACCACCTTCATCATACTGATAAGTTTTGTCATCTATCTTAGCCCACTCCATCTCATCCCATCCTTTCCGGTTTTAAGACGCTTCGTAGTAAATATTATTCAATTGTATACTCAAGCATCTCATATTTAAGCTTGCTGCCCTCTTTGATGTCCTCAGGAAGCAATGCCCTTGCAACGAGCATAAGGTCATCAGACTCCATATCTATCCTTTTAAGGTTTGCATAATCACCGTCAATGCTTACCACAACGTAATGTCTTGTTTCCATAGATCAATACTCCTTCTTTATTTCCGTAAGACCAAAAGCTTTTTTGAATGCATCAATATCCTGTTCACTGCGAATAAGAATAACTTCATGAAAAGTTCCTTTGTTTTTATCCCTGAATCCTGCCACTTGCTCTCCATTACAGATTGATGCGCGGATCACGGGTATCTCTTTTTCTGAATCATAGTTATATGCTGGGATATCCGGTTTTCTTTTAGAGAAAATACTGAACATAAGGACTCCTTTGATTATTTATTACATTCATCATACCATACTGAGTCTCCGTGGATTCTTCTGAATTTTTAAATTATTTGTGACCTTAACATATATTTATCTGTGTATAAGGATGAAGAACAAAAAATTATCGATTTGGAGGACAATACTATGTTTAAAAGATTTCTAATAATGATAATAGCCGGAGCAATAATCATGACATCGATCGGTTGCAGCACAAAGGTGAATGCCATGGAGAAGAATGATTTACAAATAGAAACGGCATCTTCAGATGTTGATGTTTTTACTGAGGATATCCCTGATATAGTAGTGGGCGGCTGGAGAGCATCCGAGGACGTTAAAATGACTGATGAAGCTAAAAACGCCTTTGAAAAAGCTGTCTCAGGTCTCACAGGTGTTAATTATGAGCCTGTTGCCTGTCTTGGAACTCAGGTTGTAGCAGGAACTAATTACTGTATCTTGTGCAAAGCAACTCCTGTCACTCTTCAGGCAACAACATATTATACATTAGTTTATGTATATGAAGATCTTGAAGAAAATGCTGAAATTGCAAGTATCAAAAATATAGAACTGGGATTTTAATTCTTAAAAAAGAGGCATGCAAATGCATCTTTCTCACATTATAAGAATGACGTAGTCGAAAATTACACTCAGTTTGTCCTTTCTTTAAGCATCCCTTCAAACTCCTGTTCAAATTCGATTTCTTTATCAGAACCAATGACAGGTATATTTATCATCTTATTCTCCCATGAAGACAAATATATGGCATTTGAAATCAACAGGCTCTTACGGCCCTCGCTTCCATTGGCTATGCTTTTTCCTGCACCGTTACATTCATTGGAAAAACTTTGAAGTACTTTCTCGTATGGAGCTTCTTCCTTT
>JAGAXP010000282.1 GCA_017940955.1 Oribacterium sp. | reverse complement strand
TTAGTCGCCGGCTCTACGGCATTATCCTTGATCTGCTTTGATCCATCAGGATCAGAACCTGTATTTTTCTCCTGAAGATCCCCGGAAACAGAACCTGTATTTAACTCACGAAGATCTCCGGAAACAGAACCTGTATTTAACTCATGAAGATCCCCGGAAACAGAACCTGTATTTAACTCATGAAGATCCCCGGAAACAGAACCTGTATTTAACTCATGAAGATCCCCGGAAACAGAACCTGTATTTAACTCACGAAGACCCATGGAAGTAGAACCTATATTTATCTGCTGAATATCCTCGGAAACATCAACCAATGTTCCGGCATTCTCCGTGCATTCATTTTTGTATGAAGCTGCCCTCCCGGCTCCGCGATTCAGTTCTTCCATCAGATGCCTGTAGGCGAGATATGCTCCAAACTCCGTCCAATGGGAAGGGTCAGTGTACCGCCCGAAGGTCTCTCCCTCTGTTTTTCCTTCTTTCAAAACCCCGGTAGTGTCGATAACCTCCACCGTGGTGTTTGCCTTCAGGTTCTTCATGACCTGGTCCACCAGAGATTCCTCACCATACTGGTTCACTGAAGTCATGAACTGCTCGGGATAAATGCTGTGTTTGTCGCGGCACTGCAGGTAAATATACCTTATACCCCTTGCCTCCAAAGTATCCTTTATCTTCTGGTACGCCGCCGCAGTCTCATCCAGCTGCTCCTGAGAATAAAGGTTCTTGTGCTGATAGTCGACAAGCATTTCCTTTTCCGCATAGTTGAACTCACCCTTGGGCCCCAGATAAAAATCGGAGCTTCCGGTTCCCGCAGAAGAAAGATTCCCGAACACCCTGTACTGGAGCCCTGCATTGAGCCTGACCAGCACGGATCTGAGCCCGATGTTGTCATTGATCCAGTTCTCAAAGTCTGAGGCAAATGCTTCGTTCAGGCTTCCGTCATCCTTCACAAGAGTCGCTCTCCTCGCAAGATACCGGTTCTCATCCTTTGACAGTCCGCCATTCTCCCTGTTTGTTGTAATGACCGGAATGAAGAGAACCAGAAGAAAGGCTGCCGCAAATAGTATATTCTGTTTTTTCAGATGTTTTTCCTGTTTCATAAACCTCAGAACTGAAAATAAATAAACGGATTGTAGGTTCCGGATACTATACGCATCACCGATAACAATAGCAGAAAAATCAGAGCAATGTCTCTGATATAAACGGACTCTATTTTTTCGACTATAGCTTTATGAAGTCCGAAAGATGTTACGATACCCACAACCAGAACAAATGCCGTCCAGCCATCCAGATACCACATTACACTATATCCCGGAGTATTACCCAGTGCCCTTCCAAACATAGTCTTCAGATACCACATTCCTTCAGAAAGGGACCCGGCTCTGAAAAACACCCAGCCGATAAGCACCACAAAAAGTGTGTAAACATGTCCGACAATAATCCCTTTCGGTTTCCTGAATGCCCTCTCTATGAGCATGAACATGCCATGCCAGAGTCCCCAGAAAATATAGTTCCAGGCTGCACCGTGCCATATGCCGGTAAGAAGAAAAACGATAAAAAGATTTCTGTAGGTTTTTAATGTCCCCTTACGGTTTCCGCCGAGAGGAATGTACACATAGTCCCTGAACCAGCTTGACAGAGAGATATGCCAGCGCCTCCAGAACTCGGTTATGGACCTTGAAATATAGGGAAGATCAAAGTTCTCAAGAAACCGGAATCCAAACATCCTTCCGAGACCTATGGCCATATCCGAATAACCTGAAAAATCAAAATATATCTGCAGCCCATAGGCTATGGCACCAAGCCAGGCAATGGCAACAGTATTGTTCTCTATTCCCTGTCCCCAGATGCTGTCCACGGTAACTGCCATTGTATTGGCTATCAGGGCTTTCTTTGAAAGTCCTATGATGAACCTTCTTGCGCCGTCAGAAAAATCATCGATACTGACACTTCGCTCATCGATCTCCGCCTCCACATCCGTGTAGCGCACGATGGGCCCCGCAATGAGCTGAGGGAACAGCATTACATAAAGAGCAAGCTTAAAAGGGTTCTTCTGAACTCCTGCCTTGTTCCGATACACATCGATGGTGTAGGACATTGCCTGAAAGGTGAAAAAACTTATCCCTATAGGAAGAACTATATTTCTGAGCGAAAAACCTGTCTTAAAGATCTGATTGACAGTGGCAATGGTAAAATCGAAATATTTAAAATAAAAGAGCAGCAGAAGATTTGCCGCAACCGTAAGGAAAAGAAACAGCTTCTCCGGCCTCTTGTTCACCGTAAGGCCATTAGGATGATTTCGTACCTGTACTGCGGAATCCTCTGCCGTAAGACCGTTAGAATTTCGTGCCTGTACTGCGGAATCCTCTGCCGTAAGGCCGTTAAGATTTCGTGCCTGTACTGCGGAATCCTCTGCCGTAAGGCCGTTAGGATTTCGTACCTGTACTGCGGAATCAGGCAGCGAATTCTTTTCCCTGCCTGAATGAATGAGCAAGGCACCTGTGTAATTTATAAGTATGCTTGCAGCTATGATCCAAACGTAGCCGATCTGCGACCACGCAAAGAAAACAAGGCTCATAAAAAGCAGCCAGTAATTACCGAAGATCTTACGGTCCTTAAATATCTTTTTATCTAAAAACAGACACAAATAGTAACCTGCCAGTGTCAGTGGCAGGAAACCGAATAAAAACAATGTAGAACTAAAAACCATGAGGAATGACTCTCCATTCAGACGCTTACGGTCATTACTCTGTAAAGCGTTATAAAATCTTGCGGCGCTGAAAGCTTCTCAAAGTATGTAAGGTTATCTCCATAAAAAGCATTATCCAGCCGAACGTCTACTCAAAATCCTGACCGGCAAAGCTGACAGCTTAACTTATCAGCCCTTAGCGGTTTCCTTCGGCGCCTCTGCATCAAAGAGTCCCAATGCATCCTTTGCGGCATTCATAACACCCTCCGAAGTATAGGTAGCTCCGGAAACTCCGTCGATCTCATAGCCGTCCTTTTCAACCAGCTGCTTCTCAAGTTCGGGAAGGGCTGCGCCGCCAACCTCCGGGGTTTCATCATTACCCTCTATGGAAGCCTTAACGATGTCGTCTCCCTTCATGGTTAGTGTCACGGTAATGTTTCCGCCAAAACCTTCCGCGCTTCCCACCAGCTCTCTTTCCTGAGCCTCGGTTGTTTCTTCCTTTGTAGCCTCCGGAACCTTATTTGCGTTGCAGGCTACAAGAGAAAGTAAAAGAACTCCAGACATTATCATTAATGTTTTTTTCATATAACTCCCCATTCCGCGGGCTGCCGTTTCCGGCTAATGCTTAGAACCCCCGCTTCTCACTTAAATATATATTTTATCCCGCCGCCGGGGCAGGAAGCATTTACAACAACTATGATGCCAAACTTCACCGATTATCACAAGGGGTTTTATCGGATATTACTCACGTTATGCTACATACGATAACAGTTCAGCCGGTATGCCTTATTTTCGCAGTGAACAAGGCATTACATTGACCCATATTCCCGTTACCAGCATTTGAGTCATCCTGAATGGCCGGTTACAATGACCCAATTTCAGGTAATCAGGATTTAGGTCATCCTAAATAGAAGGTTACATTGACTCAATTTCAGGTAATCAGGATTTAGGTCATCCTGATTAGAAGGTTACATTGACTCAATTTCAAATAATCAGGATTTGGGTCATCCTGAATAGAAGTTACATTGACTCAATTTCAGGTAATCAGGATTTGGGTCATCCTGAATGGCAGGCTACATTGACTCAATTTCAAATAATCAGGATTTGGGTCATCCTGAATGGCAGGCTACATTGACTCAATTTCAAATAATCAGGATTTGGGTCATCCTGAATGGCAG
>JAGAXP010000281.1 GCA_017940955.1 Oribacterium sp. | reverse complement strand
TTTTTCACGGCAAAATCAACATTGTACTTCTTCGCAACACGCTCAAAAGATTTGATGTTGTTCTCCGTTATCTCCATGGTATTCGCACCCTGATCCTTGCCCATGAGCTGCTTTACGGAAATCTTTCCGTGCCAGTTCTGCTTTTTATTCTTAAGATGATTAAGATAAGCAATCATAGCTTTCTTCAGCACATCGGCGGTCAGTTTGGAGGTTCTGATCACAAGGGCAATGGATTTTTGTGTTACTTCTTCCTGCATCATCTTCCTCCTGTCTTTCTTTTAATCTCCGTTAATGGATCACAGCCAGGGAGGCACCAGCAGCCTCCGTAAATATAGTTTTCTCATATCGTTCCTTTCCGTCCCGCAGGACTTTTTAATTCAAAAGATAAATCGTATAAAGATTTGCAAACACGGCACCGTTCTCGATTTTAAGATCATCCAGCAATAAGCACTGAAACAGCACCGCCCTGATAACATCATCGTTCAGCCTGAAAAGCTCCGTGTATTTCCCATAATCCGCCTGCTGCGAACTATCATCAGCCGCATGGAATTTATCCTCATCCCGTGCCATATTCTTTCTGTATTCAAGGCAATCCGCATAGAGAGAGCGAATCTGATATTTTCCGAAATAGAAAGAATAGGCATCTTTACCCTCATAGGTTTTCCTGCATTTCTCCAGTTCATCCTCTGTTATGGAAAATGCGCAGATATCCGTTTCTATAACGGTTTTGCCGTCATAATCAGGTTTCAGTTTTCCGCCGTACCAGTTGATATGCTGATAGATTTCTTCCCTTCCGGTTATCAGTGCCGCCCTGTGAAAATCAGCCTTTCCGAGGAATACATCCATATAGACATTGTTGGAAGAAAGGGTATCATTCCACATGAGCTTTCTGTGTTCCTTCACACGGAGAAGATACTGGAGCACATTCAAAAGCCGCTCTCTGCTGTCAATATCTCTGAAGCCTTCCGGCGACACCGCAAGGCTGTCGAACCTGAGCGGAGTCGAGCCTTTCTCAATTTCTTTTTCCACAAGCGATTCTATGTTCTTTGCCATGCCAACCTCCTTTTCAAAAATCGAGTAGGGAAGACAAGGTCGCACCCTACTCGTCCGCGAGGCGGCAGTCAGCTTTAGCTGACATTTTCCTTACGCCGCCTCTGCGATAACAAAAAAAGGGCAGCTACAAGATTTCTCTCATAACTGCCCTATCGCTGCATTGATTTGTTTTTTGTCCCTGCTTCTGGACTTCGTCCAGAAGTATAACACTTTCTTGTTGCGTTTTGCGCAACTTTCAAAAAGATTTACAAAGAATTTACTCAAACTTCCCACACCGGTTCAGGGAATAAAGCCCTGATAAATGCCGGTTGAGATACAAACCAGTTTATCAATTGTGTTTTTATATTTTTTGTGATAGTAACAGCGCCTCCGCGGATGCCATCCGTGATGATGCTTACCAACTGTTTTAATGCGGTGCACAGCTCGATATCCTGGATATCATCGCAGCACACATAGAACAGTTCACATATAGTTTTTTGATCGTTTGCTTTCCTTCGAAGCCATTCGAGGATAATGTACCTTGTAAATACAATAGCCGTACTGCTGACTGTCATGTCGTAACTGAGCCCCTGGAATTCATCTCCAAGGTTTAGCAGAGATTTACTCGCGCGGAAGAACACTTCGATATTCCATCTGTTTCCATAGATGCGTACTACTTCGTTGTCTCTCATAGAGCAGTCTGTTGTGAGAAGGATGATGTATTCGCTACGATTATTCCTGTTCCTGACAAACACAAGACGGACAGGAATGTTATTCGTCTTGGTGCGTACAACTATGGAGCCGAATATATCGCCAGGTTTTCTCCGGTCAATAAGTTTACTTAGGGCTTTGAGATTATACAACCTTCCGTTGTACCAATACAGCTGCTTGTTGTCCTTGAGCATTCCGATGACATCTAATCCTTCCTTCAGAATCTCATTTATGAATGGCTCATTGGTGAACCAGGTATCCATAAGGATGTATGATGCTTTTATTCCGGAGGCAAGGGCATCATGTATCATCTGAATTGCCGCCTGGGGTTTATGAAGCCTGGCTTCCTGTCTGCGTTTATAACCACTGTTGCGCTTATCTATATCATTGCTTTCAGGAGATATGATCTTGTTATCATCCGTAGATGCCATCATGTTGAACCCGACAGGTATGAAGCTGTATCCATCGGACCATCCAAGGGTCAGCATGTTAAAGCCTTTGACTGTTTTGTTCGTAACATGATTGAACACCCATGATAGCAGTTCAACGCATTTGCTACGGTTACGCTCAACTATGGAATCATCTAGAACAAGAACGTTTACGCGATCTTCCTTTGTGAGCGAGTCGAAGTAGGACACTACTTTAGCAGACAGCATTGTGATAAAACGCTTCCAGTTATATCTTGGTTCGTTAAGGAACCGGTAGTAGGTGTTCTTCGAAAAAGCACAGTCCTGTTTCTTCGAGTTCAGGAAATGGTATAGGTTACAGTTCTGAAAAACGAGCAGTAACAGGAACTGAAATACCTCAAATACCGAGCAGCCCTTTTCCTTGCGAACATTGGCCTTTTTGAGAAGAGCGGATATACCCAGTTCCTTTATGGCAGATCCGAATGCGTACTCAGTATTAAAATCAGGGGTTGCGTTTTCTGTAGTATGGTTTATCATAGGATTAGCACCGTCCTTTCGGTTTGGGTTGTCGTTAATCCTATTTTACCAGAGGTATGGTGCTTTTTATATGTCAAGGTGCAATAAAAAATATCAAAAACCGTAGGTTTTATCAGTATTTACACCGCTCTGCGGTGTGGGAAGTTTGAGGAATTTACATCTGTATATTTACGGAACAGAAAAGACCGGTCTGCTTTTGCATCACGCTCCACCTCTATCCGTAAGATATGAAGTGCCAGTTCTATCGCATCTGTGAGAGCATCATCGGAATCGTCAAGCCTCGTGATATTAACACAGTCCTCAAATTCCTTATCTCTCTGACGAAGGATCCGTATCAGCTTTATCTTTGCATTTCTGCATATCTGAGTCTTCACATACTCCTGCCGATAACCTTCCTTTGTATTGTAAAACGGTTTTGAGATTTCAATAACCGCATTCTTTTCCCTTATATAATTTGACAGAGGAATCCCGATCAGATCCTCTTCATCTATGATAACCTCGTATCCCGCCTGCGATAAATAATACCGCAAAAGGATATCCGGGAATTCTTTATCAAATGCTTTCCTGCATATATGACAAGGCTCATGATCTATAGCCCTGTCTGCAATCTTTGCTCTCCACCTGTGACCGTGAGCGCATTTCCACCAGACTATGCGCAGTGAATTACGGCTCACCTGTTCCGGTGTTATCGTATTGTTACGCTCATAATCCCATTCGTATAGCAGCTCTTCATCTGTCGTGGCAAGATCATTATTTCCTGTCATAACGATCCTGTCAGCACATACGGGACAGGATGAACCCTTAACACGACTGTCTATCACCGCACGCCATTCGTAGCCGCATACACGGCATTTCCACCATACATTCTCCCGTGACTTCGGGAATACTTCATCTGGCCGCTTCGGAGCGTTCTTCTCTGACCATTCCCCGGCAAGCTCAGGATAATTGCTGGCAAGGTCATTAAATCCCTTACACAGCAGGTGTCCTTCACAATATGGGCACTGGCTCCCATAATACCTATCGGCTATCTTAGCAATCCACTCATGACCGTGGATGCATCTCCACCATACGGATTTATTTGTGCAGGAGAGAACCATATCCGGCATAAGCGGATGATTCTTTTCTGACCATTCCGATACCAACTCAGGCTTCAGTGTGGCAAGGTCATTAAAGCCTTTTAATAGCTGATTCCCGGAGCAGTAAGGACAGTCCGACCCATTTACCCTGTTCTTTACTATCGCCTGCCATTCGTGCCCACAGATTCCCTTCCACCAGACACGCTTATGCGATCCTATCGTGACATCTGAAGGTGTCAGAGGGAGATTTCTGTTGCTCCATTGTGCGGCAAGCTGCGGACATTTCTCCGCTATACTTTCTTTCATTCCATCACAGCCTCCCCGTTATGATCTGCCCGGTTGTAACAAAAGCCTTTATCACCGTTATCACCGCCACAAAGCCGCCTATGATTCCGCCTACAATGCAGTTAAGCGCCATTACTCCCAGAGAACCAGCTATGCCATAGTTTCTCGGTATCAGCCACATCCACATCCGTCTGATGCCAAAAGGAAAACCCACGAGGATCCAGAACAGGAAGTAGTCAAAGCCCTCCGGCTTATTGCAGACCGGATAGCAGAACAGCACCATAAAACTGATCGCCAGTATCGGTATTAAAATCTTGAATACTACAGCTGATACTTTTTCACTCATTGGCTGCTCTCCTCATTTCGTCTCTGTCAATCCTAAGTTCTATTCCCGCCTGTCGGGCTTCTGTTTCCTCTACCTGCATATCAAACCTGACCTCTTCCTCACGCTTTTTCTTTTCAAGCATCTCAAACCATTCATCGGTGTGCATATCGTGATGCACAAGCTGAGTGTAGTATGTGTCCATGGTTGTCGGGGCATTAAAGAGCGCAGCCATCATGTATTTGCGCATATTGTGAATCTTTCCAAGATTCTCTGCGATCATACCCATAACATACTCAACGTTACTGGCTGTCAGCGACAAAACTCTTTCACGAACAAGCCATTGTGGATATTCTGTATCACCAATCCTAAGCGACTTTCTTTTTCCGGCAATCATATCAACCATGGTCTTAAACAGCTCATCGTAACGGTCATTATATTCTGCCCTGTACCTTGCAGACATTTCGTCGTAATAGATATTCTCCTTGATCTGTGCAATATCTTCACGTATCACATCCTCATCCCATCCTGAGTTATCCACAGACTCAGCCGCCCCTGTAGTATTACCAGTAAGCTGGATAAGATTATGATTAGGCTCTATAATATTTTTTAAATTATTATTAGGATCTATTGGTGCGGAATTTCCCACTTCAAGAACGAGGAAATCCCCATCTCTAGAGATTGGTTTTTCATCATTCAAGACATCGGTTTTCTCTGTTTCAGAAAAAAGTTTTCCACAGTCACCCGTTTTTTCAGAGGACGATATTTCCGACTTCTTACTGACAAAGTTCTTCACGTAAATGATATCCGGTTTGCCCTGTCCTCTGCGTTTTTTCTCGATAAGTCCGAAGTCTATGAGATTCTTAAGGGTTGACCTTGCCTTATCCGCACTGCAATCGTGAAGGAGCTTCTGTATGGATTCCAGCGTTCTTATGACATAGGTTTTTCCTGCTTCATCAACCCATCCGTTCTCCTTGGATAATGCCACCTGCTCGTGCAGGAAGCCGTACAGGATACATTCTGCAAGACCTAAATCCCAGTAGTCAGAATCCTCGAAAAACACTTTCGGTATTTTCAGAAATCGGAACTGTTCACTCTCCGCACCGGAGTAATAGTCGTAATCAAACTTTGGCATTTTACACACCTCCGTGCTTCTTACGATATTCGGAAAGAAGTCTCACGATAAGGCTTTCCACTTCGGCATCACTTACATCAGCCGGGAAATACTGCATGATGATCTCATGTTTGATCACTATGTTTCTTTCCTTAATTCCTGCGACCGCAAGTAGGGCATGTAATGCTTCCTTTGTACACGATTTTTCCTGTGACAGCTTCTTGATCTGCTGTGCCTGTGAAAGCGATGGAACAACATCATCTTCCTTCATAACTTCAAGCAGGAGAGACTGCTCATTCGGAGTTATGTATGATAGCTCAACCGCCGGATTGAATTTGATCTTCTTGTTATCAACCATATCCAGCAGATCCGGTAGGAGCTCCGTAAGACGAATATATCTCTGAATCTGCTTGTAGCTTTCCCCGGTTCCTTCCGCAACAACCTCCGTGGATTTCATTCCTTGAAAATTAGGGACAACTTGTCCCTCTTTTTTCGGACGCCCTTTTACTCTGGATACAGCCTGAAGTTTCATCTTGAACGCAAATGCTTTTTCGCTTGGCAGGATCTCTTCTCTCTGAAGATTAGCGTCCACCATGGCGATCACGGCTTCATCATCGGTCAGATCCCTTATGATAACCGGAACTGTCTTAAGACCGACAATCTCTGCAGCATGTCTGCGTCTATGGCCGGATATCACTTCATAACCACCCTCCGGTCTGTTGCGTACCATGATAGGAACAAGGATTCCATTATCACGGACACTCTCCACAGTCTGTGCCATCTTTTCATCATCCAACACCTTAAAGGGATGATTCTGAAATGGGAAAAGCTCACCTATCGGGACATCGAGCACCTGTCCGCTCTGTTCCTGATCAATTCCAAAAAGTGAATCCAATCCTTTAAGCTGAACCCTGTCCGGAAGTGTTCTCTTAGCAGCCATACGCCAGCACCTCCTTTGTCAGCTCTTCAAAAGCCTTTGCGACCTTGCCTCTCGGATCATGCTTATATATGCTGATTCCATAGGCAGTACATTCCTTTGCCCTTACGGACTCAGGGATCATCACATCAAAGACCCTGATTTGACTTCCATAGGCTTCACGTAGCTTATCTATGATATCCTTTTCATGGTTGGTACGGGTATTTACCTTATTGATAACGATGCCCTCGACATCCAGCTTCCTGTTCAGTTTCCTTTTGGTGGAACCTATCGAGGACAGGAGCTGCTGAAGACCCGCCATAGAAAGATAAGATGCTTCCACCGGAATGATCACTGAATCAGCCGCTGTCAGAACATTGATCGTTACAAGATTAAGACTCGGTGAACAATCAATAAGTATATAGTCGTATTCGTCCCTCACACTTGAGACGAAGGCATCCAGCAGATGCTCCCTGCTTAAAGCATTCATTATCATGTAGTCCATTCCTGCAAGTTTAATGTTGCAAGGCATGATATCTACGCCCTCTTCATTATGAAGAATATAGTCCGAAGGCTCTATCGGCTCTTCATTGATCTCACGCTCTATGAATGAAGCAAGCGTGTTCTCCAGTTCGTCGGCATTGTCAATACCGAGACTGGATGTCAGATTACCCTGGGGATCAGCGTCGATAACCAAAACTTTCTTGTTGTTCATGGCAAGGCCAACACCGAGATTGCTTGCCAAAGCTGTCTTCCCGACTCCCCCTTTTTGATTGGCTACTGCGATTACTTTTGCCATAACCGTTCCTCCTGTTCCTGTTTTCTTTATCTGTTGCCCTGTCTCTTGCGGGCTTCTATTTTTGTCCTCTTGTCAACATCCGAGAATACTCGGAAGATCTTGTTGGTTCCCTTATTCTTTAAGGGCTTTGATTGGCTTGTGATCTGGTACACCTTGTCTTTTTCCATGTGTTCCAGATAATCTTTCAGCTCGTAGGTTGGTCCCGAAACTCTTACTTTTAACATACTCTTTCATTCCTCCTCTGATTGGGTATAATCTCTGTCTCATTTCGGGAACGGTTATTCTCATAATCGCTCTTTCTGCACCTATCGCTGTACTTGTTTCCATGGCACTTCCTCCTTGCAAAATTATTTTTTGACCATAACAAAAGGACACTCTCAAAAGATTTCTCTTTTAGAAAGTGTCCTTGATTTTGCAAAATATTAGATTGATTATCCGGTACGCCCTGTAAATTCGTCCATATCCGTATTCACAAGGTTTGATATTTGTGTGACTTCTGTGTTACTTCCAAGCCACCGAAGTGCCGCAAACCATTGATTTTACTGAGTTTTTTCAGTTCACGCTCTTGAGTGTCGGGAACAACAGTACATCCCGGATCGATTCCGAGTTGGTCAGGAGCATTACAAGGCGGTCTATGCCGTATCCTATGCCCCCTGTGGGCGGCATGCCTATCTCGAGGGCATTTAAGAAGTCCTCATCGGTATGGTTTGCTTCCTCGTCTCCGGCATCGGCAAGCGCATCCTGCGCTGCAAAACGCTCACGCTGATCAATGGGATCATTCAGCTCAGAGTATGCATTGCACATTTCCCAGGTATTGATAAAGAGCTCGAATCGCTCCACCTTGG
>JAGAXP010000280.1 GCA_017940955.1 Oribacterium sp. | reverse complement strand
TTGTTACTTGATGAGATAACGGCAGCTCTTGATCCAGAGATGGTCAGAGAGGTTCTTGATGTTGTCCTGGCTCTTGCCAGAGAAGGAAGAACCATGCTGATCGTTACCCATGAGATGCAGTTTGCAAGAGCTGTTGCCGACCGGATGATATTCCTTGAGGGCGGAAACATTGTAGAGCAAGGAACTGCAGAGGAATTCTTTGAAAGACCAAAGACGGAAAGACTGAAGAAGTTTTTGCAGACATTTTCCTACGAGAAGTAAGAAAAACCTAAGGGGAGTTATCCGCCGGGGACGGTTCTCGCCGGAGAGAACCGTCCCCGGTGGTTTGAGAATCGACATGGTTATACCGGATATATGTGAATGGTTCTCATGATAGAGAACCGGCTTTATATGTCATAAGATTTAATGTCAGTTCTGCGGATCGATACAGATCCTTCAGATAGACATATTCATTTGTAGAATGAACCTTTTCCATTCCGCAGGCATTAACTATGGTTGTGATGCCAAATTCATTTAACACATTGGCATCGCTTCCTACGAGAGTGATCACGAGTTCCGGATCTAGCCCAGTCTGTTTTGCTGTTTTTACAAACCTCTTTACAACTTCCTCATCTTTCAAAACATTGTATGCCTTAACATGTTCTGTGAAAGAAAAGTCCAATGTCGCTCCCGCTTCTGATGAGTATTTCCTGAAAACTTCCTTAATCTCGTTTATCTGTTTCAGAGCTTTTTCATGGTCAAGACTTCTGACCTCACCGGAAAGCTTTATTTTCTCAGGAACTATGTTTCTCCCAGTTCCGCCTTCTATAGTACCGACATTAACGGTAGTGTCTTCATCCACCCTTCCGGTTTTGATTTGAGTCAGTGCTTGTGCTGCCACGTTTAATGCATTGATCCCTTCCTCGGGTGCAAATCCTGCATGTGCAGCTCTGCCTGTGATGATTACCTGAAATGAGACGATGGAAGGAGCACAAATGGCACTGCTTCCGATGGGCCCCGTAAGATCAAGTGCATAACCAAACTTTGATTTGATGAGATCATAGTTAAAATTGCCGGACCCAATTCCAAATACTTCCTCCGCAACAGTGAAGAGGATTTCTATATCCGGATGATCAAGATTCTTTTCTTTGATCACGGAGATTGCTTCTATTATAGATGAAATTCCCGATACATCATCCGCACCCAAAACGGTATCCCCCTGGGAAGTAATGAATCCATCTTTCGTTTCTGCCGGTTTTTTATTGATCCCGGGAGATACGGTATCGAGATGAGCTGTAAAAAGAATCGGTTCTCCGGGTATGTTTCCTTTGAAAAAAGCATAGATATTTGGATGGGAATCCGGGTGCTCCCGCAAATAATTCTCTTTTGTGGTATTTTCCGTATCAACCTGAAGTCCGAGATTCAAAAGCTTGCCTGAAACATATTTTCCTAGCTCTTTTTCCGAATATGATTCACTGTCAAAGGCAACAAGTTTCAGGAACAGTTTCTTCAGTCTGTTTTCATTGATCATAGTTTTTATTCCTTGTCCTCCGGAATGATCAGTCCATTAAAAGAGTATTAAATATGGAATTCATCCGGGATTTTAACGGGCCACTAAATGTCACAGTATGATTATGCCGCATAAATAACCGAGAGTAAATTATGAGCATTTTATTTCAGACGATAGATATTATTTATATCGTGATAGAATCTGCCTTGCCGGTTTCATTATAAAAAACAGAGACAGACCGATGTAGATGAAGCCCAACTCGTGTCTTCAACAGAATGGCAGTATTCTGCTTCCGCAACAGAACTGACCCATACATACAAAGATTTTTGTCCGTACTTTCGAGAGTTGTTGGAGTAATCTTATTAATTGTTGGAATCATCATGCCTAAAGCTAAGAGATAGATTTGATTATAAGATTACTGAAACCGTGATGGTGAAGCATAAAATGGCTGTATATTATATTAAGGAAGAAAAAATGATGCCTGTTCTCATAGTCGGGAACAGGCATCATTTATTTTGTTTTCACTTTTTGACATTTTGCGGTTTTTCCGTCTTCTCGGTCTTGTAATACAGGAAGCGGTCAACATTGGCAGCAAATTTCAGTGAACTGTCCTTGAGATATCCCGCCGCGGTACGCTTAGGAGCGATAGTATTCATTGCGCCCTTAAGGCCGTTTGCATACAGCCATCCGATGAGGAGCGCGATCACTGCCGCGATCAGTTCTCCCGAAAGTGTTATACCGTCTGAAGTAAAGAGTAACGAAAATGCAGAGCAGATGATAAAGGCTATCAGCCAGGCAATACCCATATACTTATAGTATTTATTCATATCTATGGGAAGGCTGCCCACCAGCTTGCCGCTCTGACCGTTTATACCGAAGGTATAAGCTTTGCCTTCATATTTTGTGGTCATCATCCATACCGGAAGCATGGCATATTCAGCCTTTGCGTCAGTAAGGTTAATGCTTTCGCTTTTCTGCGTAACCTCCGTATACCCGTTCACGGCATCCCGCATCTTGCTTCTGAAGGAGTTCTGGACTCTTTCATTGGCTCTGGGCCGAGCATCGCTTTCCATAACGTCATAGCGGTCAGCAAGATATCCTGAGAAGTAAGCCGGATCATATTCTGTTGCTTTTCCGAAATCAAAGGGTTCCAGTGAATCCATGGTGGCATCATCCATTTGGGAAGCGGCATCTACAGGGATCCTGTTAAAGTCCATCTCGCCGGATCTTGTGATGTGGTAATGATCCTTTCGGACATATCTGAAGTTCGCATCCTCCCAGGTTTTTGCCTTTACTCCGTCAAAGGAAACTGAACCGGAGGCGTGACAGCTGTAGAGCCAGAAGGGTACGTAAATACCCGTAATCTTTTCTATACGGTTTCCGGCTGTAAAGGAATCCGGAAGAAGCTTTTTGCCTCTGGTGAATTCCTTAAGTTTCTCACTTGCCTGCTTTTTACCTACGGCAAAGGGGATCATCAGATCCGGGCGGTACAGCCCCTCGAAGGACTGAGGAATGATGGAGGGATTACCGCAATAAGGACATTCTGTTGCGGCAGTATTTTCATCCGCAACCATTTCGGCTCCGCAGGACTGACATCTGTAACCCTGCACCTTTCCGTTTTCATCACTGATTATCTGCTGATCCGCTGTGTTCCACACCATATTATTGCCGCCGGTCGAATCCTTCAGAGATTCTTCGGCAGCCTTTATCTGTTCCATGCTGAACTGTGAGCCGCAATACTCACAGGTCATCTCCTGTACCTCTCCGCTGTAGACCAGTTTTGCTGCGCAGCAGGGACACTTAAAGTTCATTACATTACCCATATACACACCCCTTTATTATGATTTTGCTTTAAATTTTCACGAATTTAAAATCCATCTGAATAATATTGTAATATTTTTTCTCCGAATAAGGAATGATTTTAATACAAAAAAGGCATATAAGGATGTCCGGGAATGGCTCCCGCAGGTGAGAACCGGTCCTGATGTGTTCTCATAAAATGGTGTGATAAAGTGGTTAACTATTGGCTGAAAATTCCTAGATAATAAAGAAAGTTAAATTTTATTAAGCGCCATTAAAAATCATTAAAAAATGTTTAAGCTTCCCTAAAAGTATAAAAAAACCCGCATTATTTTTAACTGATTTTGTAATATTTTTAATGATAAAATGAATAGGAATTGTGGGACTTTGTATTTTATAAGGCAAAGAATCATTTTTTTAAATGGGGAAAGTAGTATGGATAAGTTAACGAAGCAATTACTGTCACTGTTATTGTGCGTACTTATGGTTGTTGATTCCGGACTTAGTGCCGGTGTTTCCGCCTATGCGATGGAAAAGCCGGTGGAACAAGCCATATCGGAATACGCAGTAAAGGTATTGGCCGACCTTCCTGATGACGTGTCATACCAGTCGGTGGAGTTCGGCACACCCGAGTCAAAGCTCAATCTTCCAAAGACTATATATGCATTAGTTTGTGATGCAGATGCAGAGATTGAAGAGGATGAGGAAGAAGATGCAGGCATAAGCATTGAAAATGCGACCATCAGTGAAATCGAAGAAGACGCAGTTTCTGTTATGGTAGATGCATCCTTAAGCGAGATCGAAGAATCCGTTTCAGATCTCGACGTTGCAACGAAATCAGTAATAAGTAAGAACATTGATTTTATTACAGATGAGCAGCGTGAAGAGGTTAAGAGACTTCTGTCAGGCGAGGAAAAGCCATCTATTAAGGATATCAAAGAGAAGACCGGGCTTGAGCTCGATGGATATTCTGTTATAAAGCTTCCGCTTTCATGGGAGAATGACGCAAGCTTCGGCGGAGAATATGATCCGAATGTACCTGGCATATACAGATTTACTTCTGAAGTAAGAAATGAAGAGAAGTATGCCCTTTTTGATTCATCACTTCCGACAATAAGCGTAGAGGTAATGGAAGAGGCAGCCAGGGAGTTCTCAGCTACATGGTCAGATGACGACGTTGAGATCACAGTTACTGCCCCTGCAGGAGTATTTGCTAATGACAGTACTCTTAAGGTTGAGAAGATCACAAAGGATAAAGACAACTTAAAGATAGATGAAGCTGTAGAAAAGACTCTTGATGAGGATAAGGTTATCGACAGCACCCTGTCTTATGACATCAAGGTTGTTGACGCTGACGGAAAGGAACTTGATCCCGTTACCGAAGGCGGCAGAGATGTAAACATTAGCTTCAAGTCAAAGAAGATTCTTGAAGCTGCCGAGGCAGAGGATAAGTACGTTTCCGTATATCACTTCAAGGATGTTGATAAGGAAGATGTCGAAAAGGCAGCTAAGGCTGATGACGATAAAGAGAGTTTTGCAGTAAATATTTTTGAAACAATAGCTGATATGGCAACCGGTGCTGATTCGGAAGAGAAGCTTGAGGCACCTGAGCTTATAAAGGCTGAGGAACCTGAAGAGGCATCCGTTACCGAAGAGAGACAGGATGCTCCTGATTCAGATGACAGTATCAATGTATCCGTAGATGGAGAACTCAGCGTAAGGACAGAGGACTTCTCAGTTTATACTATTGCTTTCTATTCAGATAAAGAAAATGTTAAGGGATACTATGTAGACCTTACAAGTGAGTCATTCAGCGCTAATGAGGGGGATACTCTTGTCATAGAGCTTTCCGGTGCTGAAGGTTCAAATATTGCTGCAAATCTTGATGAGGCAGACACAGAAGAAGGTTTTAAGGCATTCGTAGAGCAGGTTGCTTCTAACTCAGCAGAGCTTGAGGCATTTTATGAATCTCACAAAGCCGGTAGTGTAATCAATGATGTACCGGTTGGAACAGCTCTTGGACTTATATCAGATTCCGACAACGTATCTGTTGCTGTTACCGAAATCAAGAGAGGCGACGTTACATATCGCGCTACATCAAGCACTATATCTAACGATTCCACAGGCTCCAATGAGCTTGTAACGCGTAAGAGCGTACCGTGGACTCTCGATGATACTTTCTATGTAGAGCAGAAAACAACAGATCTTGTAGAAGATGTTGTATATGAGCTTACCGGCTTTGGAAGCAATGGTGGTAAGGCTACTATCGTCATCACCGGTGAGGATGGAGTGACACGTGAACTTGCTGTTACTTCGGAGAATGAGGATAAGAAGGAATTCACTGTCAAGGCAAGTGATAAGTCATT
Organism: Oribacterium sp.; assembly: GCA_017940955.1. Next base: position 1,255 of record JAGAXP010000280.1, on the reverse strand, counting down.
CACTGTCAAGGCTACTGACATTCTGTCCATAAATCCTAAAGAATACCAGAATCAGGATTATACTATGGCTTCTAAAACAGGAGCTGTAGCAGGACAGGTTCTTTCCAATAAACAGGATGCACCTACATCTTTTGAGATAACTAATGTAAAGACCTACTCATACAGTGTCGGTCAGGAAATAAAGAAGGGCGGAGAAACATTTGAGCCTGCTGACGATGATAAAATCGTTTATTCATTAAAAGATCTTAAGGCTGATGAAACAGTAATTGTCAGAACTGAGGATGGAGCAGACACATCATATACTGCTGGTTCAACAGGTGAACTGGAAATCACAGTTCCTGCAAAGATCGCAAGCTTCAGTGTTATCACAAAGAGTAAAGAAGCAAAGATCGGCAGCGCAGTACCGAATAAGGCAGTTAACAACATTGTCCGTGCTACAGATATAACAGAGGAAAACAATCTTAAGGCTGACGGACAGTTTAAGATTGATTATATCGTTCCGAATTTAACTGTAAAAATATATGATGAAAAGGATACCGAAAAGAAGAATCCTATCACTACATATACTGCCAATACGAGAGATCCTAAGACGCTTACAGACGTGTCCAAGCTATTCAAAGTAGATGGATACAGATACAGAAGCGCTGTTCTTGAAGTAGGCGGTACAGAATATTCAAATATAAAACAGCTCAGCGATTTCCAGTACAAGACAAATAAAGGACCTTATGATCTTGCCGAGGACTATGTACTTACACTTACCTATGCAGAGTATATTTTATATCCGGCATACCTTGAGCTTGGAGATGGTGTTGCTGCAGGTCAGAGTATCGCATTTAAGATAGAAGGCCGTGACAGTGGAAGAGATATTAAATATGTATTAAATGGCAAGGAGAATAACGTTTCATCAACTACTAACAGCTTCAGTATAACAACAGATAAAAAAACCAAGAAGAATTACTTTGCGATAAAGTCAGATGACGACAATCTCAGCATGTACATCGTTACCGATGACAATACAAAGTATCAGATCAGAACAGGTATCGGTGCCGGTAATGCGGTTAATCTTTTAAGAAAGCAGGAAAACTCTGACAGCAAAGAGAATCAGTACTACATTGAAGGCAGAGCCACAAACAAGGTTGTTACAAAGCTTTGGGAAGATGGTGCTAAATCCTATGATGAGAAAAATAAGCTTGTAGGTCATCAGGATGTACATAGCCTTATGTACCTTGAGTATTATCTTGACGCTGATATACCG
>JAGAXP010000279.1 GCA_017940955.1 Oribacterium sp. | reverse complement strand
TTTCATGAGCTTGATGGTATGAATCCCGAAACGATAGAGGCTGATGTCAAAAATATAGTTCAGGGTATAGTGAATGATTACGGAATGGATGTAAACATTGAGGATGTAGTTGTATCCGGCAGTCGGTGCAGAGGTATGGAGAACAAGGGAGCTGACCTTGATGTGGTACTGTATTATAGCGGTTCGGTGAGGGAGGATGATCTGTTTAATACCCTTCATCAGAGCAATATCATCATGGGCGGAGTAAAACTTGATATCAATCCCATATCTCAGGAGCAGCACGGGAGTCTTTCGGAGTATCTGAGCGGTGTGGAAACATATCTGGCTGAAAAGCAGACGGTTATAACCTATACCGTGGCGGAATGCGGTGAGTTTCACAGTATGGGAGCCTGGCATGAGGGTATTGCCACCATCGAGGAGGCAAAGTCCCTATTTGATATCATGCAAAAAAAACATAATAATATGATCCCCGCTGTTGGTATCAATATACATAAGCCTGGCACTCAGACCATGGATGATCTCCAGTCCGATATTCTTTATGGAAATACCATAGACCTTGATAATCTGCGGTATATTCCTGAGATATGGAATGATCAGCAGGCTATATCCAAGGTGGGACAGGTTATTGAAGTATTTCCGGATGCGAAAATATACGGGAAACTGCCGGGTTTTGAAGTGCAGGAGAGTCAGATGGCTGATATGGATGCCGTAAAACCGGTATATGTTGACGAAGCCGCAAAGCTGGCAGCGGAGATTGATCGCTTTTCCCGTGATTTTGATCCCTATGAGTACAGTGATACGGTCGATAACTGGGAAGTGCAGGTACAAAACATCGCCGCTGACATCCGAAGTGGTAAGTCGGCAGATTATAAGAAGTACCTTTCCGACGTGGTATCTGAGAGCGATAATATCGAGGATGTCCGCAAGGCGGCAGAACTTCTGGTGAAGCTGGCAGAGTATAAGCCACTTGCCAAGGTGGAGGAATTGGAAGAGGAGAATCTGAATCAGATCGACAACTATCTCAGCAATACTGTTCCAAAGGCAGAGGAGCGCAAGGAAGTCCGCAATACGGAACGGGAGCGTATCGAAGAGCAGGAGCGAATCGAGGAAGAAGAGCGGAAACGCAGGGCAAGGGGAGAACGACCGTCACTCCGGGCACGACTGGCAGAAAAGAAAGCTATCGTGGCGGCAAACAGTGCAGTCCCCCAAAGAGAAACACAGCGACAGGTGCGAAATGAAGCGTTAGCTTCGCAGAGAGATATATAATTTACAGGGGTGTAGGACTTCGGCTCTGCACCTCTTTTTTTATAGTGCTAATCGCAAGAAGTTGGTAGAAAGAAATTGTGAATAATTATTGCGAAATGGGGTGGTTTCGGATATAATTTATTGTGACTGATTGTATGGTTTTAAGGATAAACGGAGGCGCTAATGGCAGTATCCTACAGCAAATTATGGAAAATATTGATTGACCAGAAGATGAGTAAGGCAGATTTGAGAAAAAAGGCTGACATATCGCCCAACACGATGACAAAGCTAAATAAAGATGAAGAGGTGGCTATGAGCATCCTGGGCAAGATATGTAAAACCCTGAATGTGGATTACGGAGATATTATGGAGTATGTAGATAAAGAGTAGATTCTACAATGCCATATGGAACGGAGGGATATTCGTGTCAGAACATCGCAGTATGTTTAACGAGGCAACTCGTGTGCAAATGCCGGCTTTGGTTCACCTGACGAGGCTTGGCTATGTTTATTATGGAAAAATCACAGAGGACATGGCAGGAACAAAATATGATCCTGACACTAATATTCTGCGGGAAATTTTTATAGAGCAATTCAGGAAGCTGAACTCGGAACGAGAGGGTGAAGCGGAAGATGTGCTTCGCAGCATCCGACAGGAACTTGACAATGATGACCTGGGAAAGAGCTTCTATAAAAGGCTTATAAGCACTTCTCCGATCAAACTGGTTGACTACGAGCATCCTGAAAAGAATGTGTATCATTGCACGGCTGAGTTTACCTGTCAGAACGGACAGGATAATTTTCGCCCGGATATCACTTTGTTTATAAATGGACTTCCGCTCATATTTATCGAGGTAAAGAAGCCCAATAACCATGGCGGAATGGTTGCGGAAAGTGAACGTATGAATAAGCAGCGCTTCCCGAATAAGAGGTTTAGGAGATTTATCAATATAACACAGCTGATGATCTTCTCAAACAATATGGAATATGACACGGTAGGCGGTATTACTCCGATACAGGGAGCGTTTTATTGTACTGCCGCAAGAAAGAGAGCGCCTTTTAACTGCTTCAGAGAAGAAAACCAAGGTAATTCCTCTGTGGCTCCATATATAGCGAATTATCATTATCTGCCTGTTAATTCAGAGGTTGAGAAAAAGATCTTATCTGATTTTAACTGTCAGGTGATACATACTACGCCCGAATATCAGACCAACAAGAATATAAATACGCCCACGAACAGAATCATCACATCCATGTGTAGCCCGGAGAGAATCCTGTTCCTGTTGAAATATGGAATTGCGTATGTAAAGCAGGAAAAAGAAGTTGACGGGAAGATCGAGGTTACGGATCAGAAGCATATAATGCGCTACCAGCAGATGTTTGCTGCGCTCGCTATAAGAAATAAGATTGGTGAAGGTATTAAATCCGGTGTTATTTGGCATACTCAGGGAAGTGGAAAGACTGCGCTTTCGTATTACCTTACCTCGGTGCTTACGGATTTCCTTTCCAAACAGAATAAAGTTGCAAAGTTCTATTTCATAGTAGACAGACTTGATCTTCTTGAACAGGCTACGCAGGAATTTGAGGCAAGGGGACTTGAGGTTAAGACCGCGAACACCAGAGCGGAACTGATGGAGCAGTTTAGAACTAATCAGGCTCAAGAGGGAAACAGCGGAAATCAGGAGATAACCGTTGTTAACATCCAGAGGTTTGATGATGACAGAGCAAAAGTTAAGCTTCCGGATTATGCAACGAACCTGCAAAGGATTTTTATCATAGATGAGGCGCATAGAGGATATAAGCCGGATGGTAGCTTCCTTGGTAATCTTCTCAATGCGGATACCAATTCTATAAAGATTGCACTTACCGGAACGCCGTTATTGAAGGAAGAAAGGGAATCCTGGAGAATATTTGGTAATTATCTTCATACCTATTATTATGATAAGTCTATTCAGGACGGTTATACATTGAAGATAATCCGTGAAGAGATAGAGACGGAATATAAGGAGAAACTTTCAGAAATATATGAAAAGCTCGAAACACTGGTACAGAAGAAAGATGTACCGAAGTCCCAGATCATAGAGCATGAGAACTATGTAAAGGAACTGGACAAGTATATCATTACGGATCTGAAGAAGTTCCGCATTCTTCATGGCGACAATACGCTCGGCGGGATGGTGATCTGCGAGACAAGTGAGCAGGCAAGACGGCTTTATGCTTATTTTGACGAGGTACAGAATGCCCTAAATCAAAATTCAGCACATCCAACGGTGCTGTCTGCCGGGCTTATTCTGCATGATAGCGACGATAAAGAAACGAGAAAGGGCATCATTACCGATTTTAAGAAAAATATGACGGTGGATGTTCTTATAGTGTATAACATGCTTCTCACGGGATTTGATGCACCAAGGTTGAAGAGGCTTTATTTTGGTCGAAAACTCAAAGATCATAATCTGCTACAGGCGATAACAAGGGTAAACAGACCGTATGGGGATAATAAGTATGGGTACATCATAGATTTTGCTGATATAAAGCAGAACTTTGATGAGACTAACGAAGCGTACATGAAGGAACTGAACCGCTTTAATGATCCCGATGAAACCGGTATCTCTGATCTTCCCAGCACTTTTGCACAGGTTATTGAGGACAAAGATTCTCTTGTGCAGCAGATGAAAGACGTAAGGCAGTCGCTGTTTAACTATACTACAGATAATGTGGAGGAGTTCAGCCTTGAGCTGTCATCCGTTGAGGAAAAAGAAGAACTGTTAAAACTGAAAAAGGCTCTTATATCTGCGAGAGATTGCTATAACATGGTTCGTACCTTTGGTGATGAAGAACTGAAAGAGACCTTTGAGAAACTCAAAGTTGAAAAAGTATCGGACATGATCCGAGAGGTTCAGAGGGCTATTGATAACATGAATCAGAAAGAGGCTTTTGAAAATGCCGAGAATCTGACCATGCTTGTCAATGAGGCCATGCAGGGCATCACTTTTAACTTCAGTAAACTCGGCGAGGAGGAAATGAAGATAATCGGAGGTGGTGAAGAACTGCACGAGAAACTGAGTACAACCTTAAGAGAGTTTTCTGAGAATATAGACCATGAGGATCCGGAATATATAACCCTTCTTGAAGCGTTCAGAGCACGCTTTAAGGAGCACGGGTTCAATGTCCAGAGCATAAATGAATTCAACCAGTATTCAAAAGCATTGGATGAGTTTTTGAAGAAGCTGGAAGAGCTGAAACGGAAGAATAAGAATCTGATGAATAAATATAATGGTGACGCCAAATTCGCAAGAATCCATAAGCGCATCATGGAAGCAAATAAAGAAAGGACAGCTAAAGGTGAGCAGCCAATAGTATCTGAATATGATCAGGATGTGGTCGATATTCTTGTATCCATAAAGAATGATGTCGATCAGAAAGTATATGACAGAAATGACATTCTTAAAAAAGATGATTATTTTGAGAAGACAGTAATGGTCGAGATTTCAAACGGGATGGATAAGCTACATATTGAGCATACCCGTTCTGATAGACGAATACTGACATATTGGATAATGCTTCAATATATGAACCAGTATAGGGAAGTGTATCCGGCAGCATAATAGATGGAGGATATTATAAAGTGAATCAGGCAATAAAGGATAAAACAATAGCATTAATTGATGCATTAAAGGCTACTTGTCAGACATACGGAATGGGTAATGACGGAAATGAGTATAAGATCATTACCCAGGTGTTCCTGTTTAAGTATCTGAATGATAAATTCGGGTATGAATTAAAGAAGATCAGTCCAAAGATAGCAAATGCACCAAAGTGGGAAGAGGCTTATTCGTCCATGTCGGAGGATGAGAGGGAAGATTTGATGGATAGAATGAATCCGGATGTTCCTTGTCTGAACCCGGAGCACCTAATTTCCAACCTTTGGAATCAGCAGTCCAAGGGAGACTTTGATCTAATATTTGACAGCACTATGACAGATATTGCTGATAAGAATATGGGGATATTTGCAACGCAGACAACACAGAACACAAAAATCCCCCTCTTTGAAAAACTTACCCAGTATGTAACGGATGAAGCCCAGAGAGCACCATTTGCGAGAGCGCTTGTAGATAAATTGGTAAATTTCTCATTTGAGGAGGTGTTTTCGGAGCACTACGATTTCTTTGCATCCATATTTGAGTACCTAATAAAAGATTACAATACTGCCGGTGGCGGAAAGTATGCAGAGTATTATACTCCTCATGCTATAGCTACTATCATGGCAAGGCTACTGGTGGCGGATAATTCGGATCTTCACAATATGGAATGCTATGATCCGTCCGCAGGAACCGGCACGCTACTCATGGCTCTTGCCCATCAGATAGGCGAGGACAGATGCACCATATTCTCTCAGGATATATCACAGAGAAGTAATAAGATGCTGAAATTGAATCTTATTCTGAATGGTCTGGTCTCATCTCTTGACCATGCTATACAAGGAGATACCCTTGTTTCTCCCTACCACAAGAGTGATGATGGTCAGGAGTTAAGAAGATTTGATTATGTAGTATCGAATCCTCCGTTTAAGATGGATTTTTCGGATACGAGAGAGAAGATTGCAGCCATGCCGGTACGGTTTTGGGCTGGTGTTCCAAAGGTGCCTGCGAAGAAAAAAGAAAGCATGGCAATATACACCTGTTTTATCCAGCATGTTATTAACTCTCTGAAAGACGGTGGAAAGGGTGCAATAGTTATTCCCACCGGGTTTGTTACTGCAAAGTCAGGTGTTGAGAATAATATCTTAAAGCATATTGTTGATGAGCATATCGTATATGGCTGCGTAAGTATGCCGTCAAATGTTTTTGCAAATACAGGCACGAACGTATCGGTTCTTTTCTTTGATAATTCAAAAGAGACAGAAAAGGTGGTTCTGATAGATGCCTCAAAGATGGGCGAGGAATACCAGGACGGGAAGAATAAGAAGAGAAGACTCAGAGATGAAGAAATTGATAAGATCGTTTCTACTTTCCAAAACAAGGAAGCTGTAGAGGACTTCTCCGTTGCTGTTACCTATGATGAGATCATAGAGAAAAAGTATTCCCTTGCCGCAGGTCAGTATTTTGATGTGAAGATTGAATATGTCGAAATAACTGAAGAAGAATTCAATGCCAAGATGGGAGAGTATGCAGCAAACCTTCAGAAGTACTTTGATGAGGGAAATGAGCTTCAGAAAGAGATCATGGCACAACTCGGGAAGGTAAGATTGGAGAAATAGTATGGAATACAGAAAACTGAGGGAAATGGCAACAATCTCCATAAGTAATGTCGATAAAAAGACTGCTGAGAACGAGAAAGAGGTCAAACTTTGCAATTTTGTTGATGTTTACAGGAATTGGGCGATTACTAAAAATATGACACCCAATTTCATGGTAGCATCGGCCAAAGAGAGCGAGATTGAAAAATATGCACTCCGCAAAGGGGATGTCTGCATAACAAAGGATAGCGAGACCAAAGATGATATCGGAATGTCAACTTACATCGCAGATGATATAGATAACCTCGTATTAGGATATCACTGTGCCTTGATATCACCGGACAGGAGTGTTTTGGATGGGAAATATTTGAATGCATTTTTACAGACGGATTTTGTAAGGAAGTTTTATGAGTTAAATGCAAGCGGAAGTGGTCAGAGATATACACTTTCACTTGACGCAATCGGGGATATTCCGATCCCGGTTATATCTCTTGAAGAGCAGAAGAAGAAAGGAGAGCTGTTATCGCTGATAGATAGGAAAATCGAGAATAACAATAAGATAAATGATAATTTAT
>JAGAXP010000278.1 GCA_017940955.1 Oribacterium sp. | reverse complement strand
TCTGCATCTTGAGGATATCAGGATCCCTAACCACAAGGTGGAAACCCATGACAGGGAGCAGAGAGCCAGACTTTACAAGGCCTTTGGTTACACCCATGAGGATGTGAAGTCCATAATCCTTCCCATGGCGCAGAATGGTGTCGAGGACACTGCCTCCATGGGACATGACACACCTCTTGCGGTGCTTGACAATAAGCATCAGCTCCTGTTCAGGTATTTCAAGCAGCTTTTTGCCCAGGTTACAAATCCTCCTATAGATTCACTTCGTGAAAAGGTAGTTACGGATACAACCGTGTACCTTGGTTCTGACGGAAATCTCCTTCAGGAAAAGGCGGAGAACTGCCGGGTTCTGGAGATAACAAATCCTATTCTTACGGGAGTAGAGCTTTTGAAGATAAAAGAGCTTTCAGCTCCTGGCTTCAAGTCAGCTGTTGTGTCGCTGCTTTACTACCAGAATACTTCTCTTGAAAGAGCCCTCCAGCAGTTAAATATCACTGTGGACCGTGCCTATCAGAGAGGCTGCAACATTATCATCCTCAGTGACAGGGGAGTTGATGAAAACCACGTTGCCATCCCTTCGCTGCTTGCTGTGAGCTCCGTTGAACAGCATCTGGTGCTTACAAAGAAGAGGACTGCGGTTTCCCTTATTCTCGAGTCTGCAGAGCCGAGAGATGTTCATCAGTTTGCGGCGATCCTTGGCTTTGGTGCCCGTGCCATCAATCCATATCTCGCACATGAGTGTATAGCCGAGATCATCGATGAAGGATATCTCGACAAGGACACACATACGGCTATCGAAGACTACAACAAGGCGGTCCTCCACGGCATAGTAAAGATTTCGGCGAAGATGGGTATATCCACTATCCAGTCCTACCAGTCGGCGAAGATATTTGAGGCTATCGGACTTAGCCGTGAGTTTACGGACAAGTATTTTACAGGCACTGTTTCAAGGGTAGGAGGCATCGGCATAAAAGAAATATCCGAAGGCGTAAACTGGAGGCATGAGCTGGCCTTTGATCCTCTGGGACTCAATGGGGCAGATGGGGATGAGTCAATGTTTTACAGTGTACCCGCCCTTAAGAATAGGAAGATCTCTTTAGAGGCTTCCGGGGAGGAAAATGAAAAGCTTCAGAAGCTGAGGATGGCAAATTTCTGCAATGTTAAAGATAAGGATGAACACCTTTATACTCCAAAGACCATAAAGGCACTGCAGCAGGCAGTGCAGAAGGGGGACTACAAGAGGTTTAAGGAATACAGCGCCATGATAGATGATGCACCTATTCCCCATGCCCTTCGAGGCATCATGGAATTCGCTCCGAAGAATAAGCCGGTTCCTCTCAGTGAGGTTGAGCCGGTGGAGTCCATCGTGAAGCGTTTCAAGACAGGTGCAATGTCTTACGGCTCCATATCTCTGGAAGCCCATGAGACTATGGCCGTTGCCATGAACCGCCTTGGCGGAAAGTCAAATTCGGGCGAAGGCGGAGAGGATCCTTCAAGATACGGAACAGAGAGGAATTCTGCCATAAAGCAGGTGGCCTCGGGACGTTTCGGCGTTACGGGATCCTATCTTAATTCCGCAAGTGAGATACAGATAAAGATGGCTCAGGGCGCAAAGCCGGGCGAAGGCGGACATCTCCCGGGAAAGAAGGTTTATCCATGGATCGCTAAGACCAGATTTTCAACTCCCGGCGTGTCCCTGATCTCGCCGCCGCCCCATCACGATATCTACAGTATCGAGGATCTGGCCCAGCTCATCTATGACCTTAAGAATGCAAACCGCCGGGCAAGGATTTCGGTGAAGCTGGTTTCCGAAAACGGTGTCGGTACCATCGCCTGCGGTGTTGCCAAGGCAGGTGCCCAGGTTATCCTGATTTCTGGTTATGACGGAGGAACCGGTGCGGCCCCCATGACTTCCATTCATCATGCGGGACTTCCCTGGGAGCTGGGAATCACTGAGGCTCACCAGACACTTATCCGTAACGGACTTCGCAACAGAGTAATGCTGGAGACGGATGGTAAGCTTATGACCGGTCGTGATGTTGCCATCGCAGCCCTTCTCGGTGCCGAGGAGTACGGCTTTGCCACAACGGCTCTTGTGAGCATGGGATGTATGATGATGAGGGTCTGCCATAAAGATACCTGCCCCTTCGGAGTTGCCACCCAGAACGACAGGCTTCGTGCAAAGTTCAGGGGCAAGCCGGAGTATGTTATGAACTTCATGAGGTTTATAGCAGAGGAGCTTCGGGAAATCATGGCAGAGCTTGGCTTCAGAACTGTGCAGGAGATGGTTGGACGTACCGACTGCCTGACTTTTTCCGAGGAGCGTGCCAATGTTACAGACCGTGCCAAAAAGGTAGACCTTTCAGCCATACTCGACCCGGAGTTCGCAAGTCTTCCCGAGAATGTACGTCATTTCGATCCGGAACATGTTTACGATTTCCATCTGGAGAAGACATTGGACGAAGACGTACTTCTGCCTAAATTCAAGGGGGCTTTAGAGAAGGGTGAGCATCATGAGGAGAAGGTTAAGGTTTCAAGTACCAACCGTACCTTCGGAACCATCCTTGGCTCTGAGATTACGGATAACTACTGGATGGGAGAACAGACCCGGGAGCTCCAGGATGACACCTTTGTGGTGGAAGCCTACGGCGGCGGAGGACAGTCCTTCGGTGCATTTATCCCTAAGGGCCTCACCATCAGGCTTCACGGTGATGCCAATGACGGTTTCGGAAAGGGCTTAAGCGGAGGAAAGCTTATCGTGACACCACCTAAAGGAAGGGCATTCCGTCCGTCCGAAAACATTATCATCGGTAACGTGGCGCTTTATGGCGCTACTTCCGGAAAGTGTTATGTTGAAGGTATAGCCGGAGAACGTTTCTGCGTGAGAAACTCCGGAGCTACTGCGGTGGCTGAGGGCTGCGGTGACCACGGTCTTGAATATATGACCGGCGGTCGTGCGGTTATCCTCGGGCACACAGGAAAGAACTTTGCGGCAGGTATGTCCGGTGGTATCGCCTATGTTCTTGATGAAGATCATTCACTGTATCTGAAGCTCAACAAGGACATGGTGCAGCTCCGGGAGGTGACGGAAAGATATGATGTGAAGGAGCTTAAGGCCATACTTAAGGACTATGTTCAGGAGACAGGTTCCGAGCTTGGAAAGGAGATACTTGATAATTTCGACAGATTCCTTCCCTGCTTCAAGAAGATAGTTCCGAACGATTACCAGAAGGTGCAGGATGCTGTAAATCATTTTGAGGACAGCGGCTCATCACCGCAGGATGCGGAGATGGAAGCCTTTAAGCTGTTGTTCAGCTAAAGGGCTGAACTGAGGAGGGGGTATAGGGGGGATCAGACCTTTTCTGAATGACCTATATCTCCAAAAACAGAATATGAGTCAATGAAGAACCTGATTCTGAATGACCTATATTCCAAAAAACAGAATATGAGTCAATGAAGAACCTGATTCTGAATGACCTATATTCCAAAAAACAGAATATGAGTCAATGAAGAACCTGATTCTGAATGACCTATATTCCCAAAAACAGAATATG
>JAGAXP010000277.1 GCA_017940955.1 Oribacterium sp. | reverse complement strand
TCCCTTACCTTCACACTGTTGGTCCCTGCCATATAGGCGGCATAGGGAATGAGCAGATAATCATCAGTTCCGTAGAGATCATTGGCAGAAGTATCTACCACATAGTCTTCTCCGCCGATGTTTACGATATTGTAGGTATGGGTGCCGGTGCTGTTGTGAGCGCATTCAGCCTTAACGTCCAGACCGCAGTTCATTCCGATGATGTAGAAGCTTGCTGTGTAGCCTCTACAGTTGGTGATGCCGCTTTTAAAGCCCTCCACCGCACTGGAAGAAGAACCGGTATAACGCTGAAAGGAGAAAATGTCACAGATGTAGTTGTTGATAAAGATGGATTTTTCGTTGTCGCTCATTCCTGAGGTCATAGCCTTTACAGCATTGATATGATAAAGGAGAAGGTTCAGATCCTGTTCTCTTTCCGCATAGTACTCATCATCATAACTACCTGATTTTCCGAGGCGCAGAACAAAGGACCGGTCAGTGAGGTCGGCTACAGACTGTCTGTTGACATTCACAAGTGAAGTCATGGTTATGAAATCATTGTTGCTTCTTGAGAAAGTTCCTATGGTTCGCGCATCGCCGTCTGTATCCAGACCTAGCTCTTTCTTCAGCATCTTAATGCCCATATTTCGAACGTTGGGATCGGACTCGCCTGCGTAGATAGCTTCGATATCGGCTGCTGAACAGCCATAGGCACACAGAGATCCTGTGAATAGAAACAGTACAACTAAAATGAATAAAATACCCCTTTTAAACATAAGTTACACCCCCAAAGTAAATACCCCTAATATTTACCTTCACATATTATTTTCGGATATATTCTCCAAAAAAATAAGAGTTTCGGAGCGTAAATTTAATAAAAGTTATTTATGAAAATAATTTTCCAAAAAGATGGATTTATGAAAATAAAATGGAGTGGCTTTGTACCACTCCATTTATATCTTCTGATGATTGTTTAATTGTGGGGATCATGCGGAATTGAGGATGGAGTTCATTCTCCTACTCAATTGCAGAAAACTCAATTGCTTCCTCCGGATCCAGAGGCTTTGAGAAATAGTAGCCCTGGATGGCATCAGCATTAAACTCCCGAAGCCTTTCGTACTGCCACTTCTCTTCTACGCCCTCAATGGTGATGAGCTTACCCATATCATGAACAAGCTGTATTACATCCTTTATAAAGGCATCTTTGCCCTCCACCAGGTAGGTATCAACCAGAGATTTATCAAGCTTGACGATATCAACCGGCACATAGGTGAGATATGCAAGCGACGAGTAACCGGTTCCGAAATCATCCAGAAGAAGCTTTATGCCAAGCTTACCAAAGTCATCAAACAGCTTTCCTGATACTGCGGACTCCTCCATCAAAAGACTTTCCGTGATCTCAATCTCGATATATTTTGGATTAACCTCGTATAATTCAAGAAGTGACTTTAAAAACTCAACATAACCTGTATCATTCAGCTGCCTGCTGGAGTAATTGACAGACACAGGATAGATTGTCTTTCCGGCGTTTTTCCACTCTGCCAGCTGCTTTACCACAAGGGCTGTGGTGGCACGACCAAGCTTTGCGGCCCAGCCGTTTTTTTCTGCTACAGGAATGAACTGACCGGGTCCGTAAGGAGAGTCCTTAAGACGTACCAGTGCCTCATAGCCAATAACCTCCTTTGTAATGGCGTGAACCTTTGGCTGGTATTTCATGTACAGGCCATCATTCTCCAGTGCATGGAGAAATGCCTGTTTTACGGTGGTTTCCTCAGCAAATTTCTGCTTCATCGCATCGGTATAAATGCATACCATATTTTTGCCATTCTCTTTGGCTTCAAACAGCGCCATCTCAGCATTAAGTATATGATCCTGCGGTTTTGTAATACCATCCGAATTGGAGATGCCGGCACTTGTGGAAAGAAGTAAAGCTACTTTACCGGGCAAAAAAGGCTTACTGAAGATATTCACTATAGCCTTTACTATTTGGGAATCCTTGTCCAGCCAACTGCCTAAATTGATGACGATAAACTCGTCGCCGCCGTATCTGCCTACTATGAGGTTAAAAGAATCCGCGACACTTTTCAGGCTATCAGCTATATCATTAAGAATCAGATCCCCAATGCTATGACCGTAGTTCTCATTTACATCCTTGAAACCGTCAATGTCAAACAGCAAAACGGAGTACCTATGGTCAGCCTTTAGATTTTTATGCATATAATCCAATATGCTTCTTCTGTTCAGGATATCCAGGAGCTCATCATGCTCAGCCTGGTACTGAAGCATGAATCTGGAGCTTTCTATCTCGGCTTTGGATCTTTCGAGATCCTGTACGTGGATTTTTTCATTGATGAAAGCGAAGCCTATAGCTGAAACAAGACACAGCATGGAAACCATCATGAGGGCAACGATGGGGATCATTTCCCTGTAGGTCTCGCTGAAGGACAGCGGTTTGTTTACATAGACGGTATCGGGCGGAAGCATTTTTTCACTTATACCGTAGTGCTTCATGAGATCATAGTTAAAGCAGGTAATGCTGGCGGCATCGGTATAGAGACCGAAATCGGAAACATTGGCACCGTTTATAAGTATGTCGGTCATTATGGTAGCAGCCTGCTTTGCCTGATCGAAGGCATTCATATAGGTGCCTCCAAGGATGCCTACCTCTCTTCCTCCCACATAATTTCTCATGATGGGAGCATCCGTGCACTCCTGAATGATATTTGTGATGTCAAGGAGGGAATATTTATGTCCGGTGGCATCATTGTAACAGGCCATGAAAAATACGACGGAATCCTCGGGTAATGCCTTAAGCTCATCCGCTATCTCTGCCATGGTGAGTTTGGCCGCGTTAAGCTCTATCACAGTGTAATCCGGGAAGTCCTTCATATATTCATTGAATTCATCAATATCCACAAGGCCTGCTTCGGACTCATCATGGAGAGCCACAAAAGTCTTTCTGCCGGGCATGGAGGTCATGGCGGTTTTAATGGTATCCGTTATGTAGTCCGGCTCGAAAACACCGGTCATATAGGGGTTGGACACTGCTTTCTCAGCCCTTTCCCTATTGTTGATGGCAAAGAACACGATGGGCAGACCCCGGAAGAACTTCTCCTGATGATCCATGGCAAACTGGAGAGCATTATCATCGCTTACCATGATGCCGGTGTAATCTGCGGAGTTGTTATTGAACCTTTCCTCGAAAAAATTGTAAAAGCTTGAAACATCCGTGTCGCCCTTGAAGCTTTTTACATCCATAAAGGAAATGTCAAATTCTATCCCATTGTCCAGAAAGACACTCTCAAGACCGTCCTTCTTTTCGTCATAATTTGCATGCATGGAGTCAAAGGAGCTTAAAAAAAGCAGATTATGGGTGATGGGAACGGGAGCTTTGGGTTCCTCGGGCTTTTTGTTTAATGCGTAGTAGGTGAGCTGGGACAGTGCCAGCAAAAGACAGAGTATACCCGTAGCGGCAATGATGAATCTTATATTAGTAAAGTTTTTCTTTTTCGACATACGGGCATATTCCTTGGAAGTATGTAAAAAATACAATCTCAGATTGACTGTTTTGACACTATCTATATCGTCGGTTAATGTACATTTATTAATATTTTATACAGAAAATGCAAAGACACCTCTTAGGGATAAGTGGTCCTGAGCTGGAGAGAAAAGGTTCTAAAAGGATGCCCTACGGCTGCCTGTTTACGATATCTTGTATATTCTTCCATTTTTATGATGTGTTGTGATACAATCTATTGAGTGGACGACGGAAACGTCCCCGGAGGTTATTGATGAACTTATTGAAGAAAAAATCTGTCTGGTTTGGTGCGCTTCTCCTTCTGGTACTCGGAGGAGCAACAATTTATATCATATACAAGGAGCTGGACGGAAACGATATAGCAGGTACTTTAAGGCATGCGGATCCACGCTGGGTGACGGCTGCAGTGGCAGCAATGATACTCTATTCCATTGCTGACGGTCTTAACATCAGAAGGTGTTTAAGGCTTACGGGATATGAGGTAAGCATACCTCAGATGATGAAATATGCCTTCGCAGGCTTCTTCTTCAGCTCCATCACCCCTTCTTCCTCGGGAGGACAGCCCGGGCAGTTGTATTTCATGTACAAGGACAGGATCAAGCTATCCCACGGTACCTTTTCTCTTCTGTGCGCTTTTCTGAGTTATCAGATAATGGCAGTTGTGTGGGGGATCATCGGATTGACATTTGCATCTAAGGGGATATTTAGTCTGGGAGGGAAGTTTTCCTATGTATTTCCCATAGGCTTTGCCATAAACCTCGTGACTATAGCCATCCTTATCTCCATCCTTTTTTCCAGAAGGATGACCATAATGTTTGCGTATATAGCCTTAAGGTTTAACCGTAAAAACAAAAACCCCGGCAGCAAGAACGAAATAATGCGTTTTTTCGCAAGATATCGTAAAGCTGCCGGTTTAATGAACAGTAACAAGAGAGTATTCGTGAAGATACTTCTGACCTCGTTTGTTCAGATGTCACTCTTCCATTCCGTGCCGTATCTCTGTGCCAGGGCTTTGGGCTGTGACAGCTTCAGCTGGTTCACCGGAGTCTGTACCCAGGGAGCTCTGTTTCTTTCGGTATCCTCCCTTCCTCTTCCGGGAGCAGCAGGAGTTACAGAGTATGGCTTTGCACTGTTTTTTGCGGATCTCATACCTAAGCATCTTATGGGAAGCACCATGCTCCTGTCACGTTTCTGCAGCTTCCTGTTCCCACTTATCTTAAGCGGATCCCAGCTTCTGCTCCTTCAGTTGAACACGAAGTGGCGACGGGCTATCAGGTAGGAAATGCGATAGGTCGGATAGCTTATAAAACGGGGAAGGATGCGGATGGGACGAATGGGATGCCTGTAAAAGGGCTTCTGCATTATCCAATCATAAACATCAGGCTTCTTCTCTTTTATTTCATCGAGGAACGATTCCATCAGTTCCTCGTTTTCTTTTGTTCCGGAACGGAGAAGTATGGTTATGGTAATGAGTGAGAGGATTTCCACATAGTAGTAGAGGTACTCTTTTTTGGATTTATTGTCAATGCTTCCGAGATCCAGATCATAGAGCATGCGGCGGTTCACTTCAAGCTGCATGTTGATCCTTTGCAGCATGACATTCTCATTAACAGACTGGTCAGCCCTTCCTATGAAGTAGCGGTAAAGATCTATATCCAGATAAAACATGCTTTCCACGTGCATCAGGGGATATGACACGAACAGGTGATCCACGTAGAAGGTGTGTTTCGGAAGCTCCATATTGCAGCTAAGAAGAAGGTCTGTCCGGAAAGTGGTGGCATGCATGAGAAGGTAGGAACCCATCTCAAATTCCTTCACTTCATCCCAGGAGAAGCGGCGGTTTATGGGCAGATTTTTATGGTAGTTGATGCTGCAGCTCCGTTTTGCAATTACATTCTCGTGAACATAGTTCGTGAGAATGAGATCCACAGGGTTACTGCTGTCCCGCATCTTTTGGAGAGTTCCCAGAAATATGTAAAGTGATGCTTCGTCCAGCCAGTCATCGGAGTCCAGAACCCTGAAATAAAGACCGGTAGCCTGACTGAGACCTGCCATCACCGCATCTCCGTGTCCTCCGTTTTCCTTGTTCACAACCTTGACTGTGCCGGGATATCTTCCGGCGTATTCTTCTGCTATTTTTTGTGTATCATCCGTTGAACCGTCATTGACAACGATTATTTCTGTTTTATCTTTGCCGGGCAGCAGACTTTCTATGGCATGCCGGACATATTCCTGAGAATTGTAGCAAGGGATTGCTACGGAAAGAAGCTTTTGCATCGTATAACCTTTTCATTTATCCGAAATTACCATAAACGCTAAAAGCAATTATCTAAAGTGGTTTATCCGTAAGTGTGCTTTAAGCGTATTGCTATGGCTCGAATGATTGTACCATAAATTCTGGATGTACGGAACTTTTTCATAAGCTAAATGTCCTGACCGTTAAATGTCTTGACTTTGATATTTTCCAAACATAGAATTGAGTCAAGGATCATTTTTGATTGCAGGTTGTGACTGCGTGACGTGCGCTGCTTCAGGTTTTGCAGGCAGCAAAACTATCAGGCGCATGGTGCACAAAATCACCCGCTTTACGGGTGGGTGTTCTGTTTTTTGATTCTTTTGAAGGGTGGTGGTCATATGTCAAGTGACAGTCGAAGTTCAGATACTGTTCCCCGAAGTACAAATGATATGACCACGGCAATCCTCTGCTGCAACACCCGGAATTCCCTGTAAAGAGTATTTTCCTGTGTGCGGCTTCTTTTGCCGTATATAAGGAGATATGATATGGAAGAAAAGAATAATGTTTTTGACGGGCTTCTCACCATGTTTGAAAACAAGGAATACCTGAAGCTCCGTGAGGCCTTGTCCGAGCATAATGATGCGGATATCGCAGCATGGATAGAGGAACTCGATGAAGAGCGAATGCTTAAGATATTCCGTATCCTGACGAAGAATCAGGCTGCGGACGTTTTTGCGTATCTTGATGTGGATCTTCAGCAAAAGATCATCAGCGCCATGTCCGAAAAGGAAGCGGCGAGTATCATTGATAATCTGATGGCGGATGATGCTGCGGACCTGATGGATGAGATGCCTGCTAACATCGTTACAAGGATACTTGCCAATGCCAATGCCGATACGAGGCGTGAGATAAATCAGCTTCTTCGCTATCCGGATGACAGTGCCGGAAGCATAATGACGGTGGAGTTTGTGGATCTTAAGGAAAGCTCTACCGTAAGGGAAGCCATCGAGCGTATCCGCAAGGTGGGCATTGATTCGGAGACCATCGATGTGTGTTATGTTCTGGACAGCGGCAGACATTTGCTTGGAACCGTTGCCCTGAGATATCTCCTTCTCTCAAAGGATGATGAGATAATCGGGGACATAATGCATGAAAATGTCATTGCCCTTAACACCATGATGGATCAGGAGGAGGTTGCGAGACAATTCAAGAAGTACGACTTTACCACCATGCCGGTAGTAGACAATGAAAACAGGCTTGTGGGTATCGTTACGGTCGATGATATCGTGGATATCCTGGAAGAAGAGGCTACGGAGGATATGGAAAAGATGGCAGCTATCCTTCCTTCCGACAAGACCTACATGAAGACCAGCGTGATGGAAACCTATAAAAAGAGGATCCCCTGGTTACTTCTTCTCATGGTGAGTGCTACCTTTACCGGTGCCATCATTAAATCCTTTGAGGACGCCTTGAGTGTCTGTGCAGTGCTTGTGGCATACATTCCAATGCTTATGGATACGGGCGGTAATGCCGGAGGTCAGGCATCTGTTACGGTAATCCGTGGATTGTCTCTCGGTGAGATTGAATATTCCGATGTTCCGGTGGTTATCTGGAAGGAAGTAAGAGTTGCCGTTTTCTGCGGTCTGACTTTGGCGGCAGCCAATTTTTTAAAGCTCCTGGTTTTTGATCATGTTGCAGTGGCTGTAGCCATGACAGTATGTCTGACCCTTATTGCGTCAGTCCTGATGGCCATGCTCATAGGCTGTGTGCTTCCTGTAGGTGCTAAGCGCCTGGGCTTCGATCCCGCGGTTATGGCAAGTCCTTTCATTACCACCATCGTTGATGCTCTCTCGCTGCTGGCATACTTCAGGATCGCGACTATGATATTGAAGCTGTGAAACAAAGTGCTGTTTTTGCACTTAACTAAATCAGTAACTAGGGGCCTGATGTACTAGTGTAGTTCCCTTTTTTGTGTTCGCCCACCCCTTTTTTCTCTTTGGTATTTGTTAGCTTACGATCCAACCCCAGCTCACACAAAAAAGCTGCTTTTTCACAATGGTAGTTTCTCGAAGTTTGAGGGATTTTTTTATGGATAAAGGGGACGGTGTTAGTGGACCGTTTCAAAAAAGAAGCCACAAGCTGGCGGAAATCGTCAACTTGTGGCCTTAAACATATTGGAATGACAAAAATAAAAAAAGCTGGTAACCGGAATCGGACCGGTGACCTCCGCACTACCAATGCGACGCACTACCGACTGTGCTATACCAGCATTTGCTCTCTCAAGTGAGAACCTACTAAATTTATCATATAGATATATCAATGTCAATATACAGTTGAAAAATTGATAAAATTCAGCCGGTGGACCGAAACAGTTCAGCCGGTATGCCTTATTTTCGCAGTGAACAAGGCCCATATTCCGGTTACCAGCATTTGAGTCATCCTGACTGGCAGGTTATAATGACTCAAATTCAGGTAATCAGGATTTGGGTCATCCTGAATGGCAAGTTATAATGACTCAAATTCAGGTAATCAGGATTTGGGTCATCCTGAATAGCAGGTTATAATGACTCAAATTCAGGTAATCAGGATTTGGGTCATCCTGAATAGCAGGTTATAATGACTCAAATTCAGGTAATCAGGATTTGGGTCATCCTGAATAGCAGGTTACATTGACTCAAATTCAGGTAATCAGGATTTGGGTCATTCTGAATGGCAGGTTACATTGACTTATATTCTGAATTCTGAGTTTTAAGGTCAATTAGTGGTTCCAATAACTCCGGATGGTGGGGAAAAGAGCCGACCACGGTCTTCGCGAACCATTGC
>JAGAXP010000276.1 GCA_017940955.1 Oribacterium sp. | reverse complement strand
TGTTTGTTCTTATTTGTTGATTCCATAGTTCCTCCTTTATGCCGGAGTAGCATATGTGGATGAACTATTGGATGGTACCATTATGAATTAGTAAATTCCACCACAATGTTTGGAATTAGTAACTTCCATGGCTGCCTTAAGAGGGGTGGAAGTTAGTATTACAATTCACTATCCATGCATATTTGAGCGGAATCTGAAAAATCAGATTGAAAAAGGGTTTGCGTTATGTTATCCTAAAGGTGGTCAAAGAAATAGTGAATATTGTTACAGAACCGTGCCGGATATATTGGTGCGGAATCCTGTAGGCGTGCGCCTCGGTTTTTCTGGTTTGAGATTTTAGCAAACAGCAGAGAAACGGAGGTATTTTTATGTCTGAAAAAGTTTACCGGACAGCCATCTATGCAAGGTTGTCCAAAGACGATGGAGACAAGGCAGAGAGTAACAGCATAGTAAGCCAGAAGTCCATGTGCGAGGAGTACATCGCAAAGCACAGCGACCTTGAACTGGTTGAGACATTCGTTGATGACGGATACAGCGGAGTTGACTTCAACAGACCTGATTTCAGACGGATGGAGGAAGCAGTACGGGAAAAACGTATTGATGCCATTGTCTGCAAGGATCTTAGCCGATTTTCAAGGAATTACATCGAAGGCGGTAGGTATCTGGAGAAGATATTCCCGGCGCTTGGCATTCGTTTTATCGCAATCAATGACGGATATGATACCCTGACCGGAGATCCCTCGTCGGATTCCTTTATCATCCCATTCAAGAACCTCATAAATGACACCTATTGCAAGGATATATCCGTGAAAATACGGACAAACCTTGATGTGAAGCGTCGCAAGGGCGAGTATGTGGGCGCTTATGCTCCCTATGGATATATGAAGGATCCGAAGGATAAGAACAGGCTGATTGTGGATGAATATGCCGGGGATATCGTTAGGCAGATATTTTCCATGTATAAGGATGGAACAAGCATCTGCAGGATAGCGGACAGGCTGAATGAGCTGGGAGTGCTTTCTCCCATGGAATATAAGATTTCAGCTGGGGTGCATTATGACACGGCTTTCCGTACAGGAGGTACTGCCAAATGGTCTTATAAGGCTGTAAAGCGGATACTTACCAATGAGGTATATATCGGTGTGCTTGCCCAGGGCAAGCGTGGAACACCCAATTACAAGGTTCATACCGTGCAGGCCAAAGAAGAGGATGAGTGGATAAGGGTCGAGGATGCCCATGAAGCTCTGGTCACATATGATGATTTTATGTCAGTAAAGGTCATGCTGGGGCGTGATATGCGTACAACCGGGGCAGATACGGAGGATAACCTGTTTTCAGGCTTTCTCTATTGTGCTGACTGTGGGCAGCCAATGATAAGGAAGATGGTTCCGAGTGGCAAGAAGCGTTATTACTACTATGTCTGCTCTTCCAATAAGCGGCATGAAGGGTGTACGGCACATAGCGTAAGCGTGAAAGAGGTCGAGGCAGCTGTTACAAATGCGGTGAAGGATCATGTGTCCGATGTGCTTGACCTTACGGAGTCACTTGAATATATAGAAAGGCTTCCCTCAGCTAATCGCGTGGTGTTCAACTACGAAATGCAGATAACGAAGCTTGAGGAAGAGATAGAAAGATGCCGCAGGATGAAGCTTCGGATTTATGAGGATCTTTCTGACGGAGTAATAACCAAGAAGGAATATGCGGACTTCCGTAACCAGTACACAGCAATGCTTGATGAAAAGAATGCTACATTGGAGCGTGTGCGCAGGGAGAAGAAGGATGCTTCTGTATCGGGAGATACGGAAAGGGCGTGGGTGACACTTTTCCGCAGATATGAGGGAATAGATGCGCTTACAAGACGTGCTCTTATGGCTCTTGTGGATAAGGTTTTTATCTATGAGAAACACGTGGTAGAGGTTTCCTTCAAGTATGGGGATGAGTACCGCCGGGCTACTGAATTTATTGGAAAGAATGCGGATCTTCTTCCGCTGGCTCAGTAGGAGGTGCGGCATGGGTAGAAAAAGCAGAAGAAATAATGATACGATGCCCGTCATTGCCGTGCAGAATACGGATATCTTCCCGACAGCCATATATGCGAGGCTGTCCGTGGAGAACAGCGGCAAGGATGACGATGGAGCAGCTATTGAGAACCAGATAGATGTCTGCAAGGAATATATTAGGGATATGCCGGATCTTCAGCTTGTGAAGGTCTATCAGGACAATGGATGGACGGGGACTAATATGAACCGCCCTTCGTTCGATGAAATGATGGATGCAGTCCGGACAGGCAAAATCAGGGCAATCGTTGTACGTGATCTTTCCCGTTTTTCAAGAAACTATATTGAAACAGGCACTTATCTGGAAAGGATTTTTCCAAGGCTGGATGTGAGATTTATTTCTGTGAAAGAGCAGTTTGATACTTTAAGAACTGATGGCAGTAATGACAGTCTGATGGTTCCGCTTCAAAGCCTTATAAATGACCTTTATGCAAAGGATATCTCAAGAAAGATTCACGCAGTATATGATGTGCAGAAGAAAGAAGGGACTTTTTCATGGAGGCTGGTTCCATATGGGTATCGATGGAATGATGAGCATACAAACATTGTTCCGGATGATGAGCAGGCAGAGAATGTCAGAGACATTTTCAGATGGAAAATAGAGGGGCTTACATATAAGGAAATATCAGAAAAACTGGAAGAAAAAGGAGTCAAAACTTATTATCAGATCCGTGGGAAAGATGTCCCTTCGTGGTCAACTGCTACGATCAATGGGATATTATCGAATCCGGTATATATGGGTAATAAGGTATATGGGTGCCGTAAGTCGGAGCTTTATAAGGGGCTTGAGCAGTACAAGGTTCCGGAAAGCGAGTGGTATGTGGTTGAGAATGCCCATGAAGCCATTATTTCGCCCGGAGATTTTGAATCAGTAAAGCAGATATTACAAAGAGCCGCCGAAGATAAGGCTGAAAGAATGAAGAATAATTCGGCAATAAGAAAAAAGCTGGTAAATCTGTTTCAGGCCAAAATAGTATGTGCAGATTGCGGTTATAAAATGTATTATTCCAGGCATAGGACAACCGGTTATGAAGACCGCTGGTATGGCGAATATCATTGCGGTTCAAATCAAGCCCGGAAATATCTTGGATGTACACCACACTACATAATGCAAACGGTCATAGAGAAAAAGGTGTTTGAAGCAATCAGATTGCAGGTCAAAACTGCTTTGGATTACGAGAAACTGATAAGGATTGCCAGGAAAAAAGGTAGCGACAAAGGATTAAAGACGTGTCTTGAAAATCAGTTAAGAAGTGCAAAGCAGAAGCTACGCAGGATACAGGATAAAAGAACAAGGCTGTATGAAGATTATGTGGAAGGCATTCTTGATGGGGCGGAATACGCTTTCGCAAAACAGCAGTATGAAAGCGAATATGAAAGCATTGAAATGAGTTATGAGAAGCTTTCCATAAAGCTTAATGATCTTCAGGAAGCTTTTTCAACAGAGAATAAATGGATCACACTTATGAAAAGCGTAAGAAATGCCAAAAAGCTATCTCAGGCACTGGTTGATGCTGTTGTGGATCAGATTAGAGTTTATGATGGCGGTAGCATAGAAGTAGTGATGAAATATCAGGATGTCTATGAAATGACCGGAAACTATATAAGGCAGGTGGAGAATAAGTCATGAATGATGTAAGAATTGCAATATACATCCGTCTGTCTATGGCAGATGAGGAGACCGGAAAAAGCAGGGATGAAAGCAACAGTATTATCCATCAGAGGATGCTGATCCATCATTTTCTGGATACGCACCCGACATTGTCCGGTTATCCCCGCACTGAATTTGTTGACGACGGATTCAGCGGAACCAATACGGATCGTCCTGCATTTCAAAGAATGATAGCTATGATCAAGACCGGACAGTATAATCTGTGCATTACAAAGGATTTTAGCCGTTTTGCGAGGGATTACATAGAAATGGGTGACTATCTTGAATGCCTGTTTCCATTTCTTCATGTCAGGTACATATCCATAAATGATGGATATGACAGTGACGATTATAAAGGAACAACCGGAGGATTGGACGTGGTTATGCGTTCCATTGTATATGCCGCTTATAGCAGGGACTTATCAGTAAAAATGATGAGTGGCAAGGAACAGAGCCGAAAAAAAGGTAGAAGAGCCGGTGGAAGGCCTGCTTATGGATATATGCCTGATCCCAATAGGCTTGGATTTGATATAATTGATCCTGAAACTGCGCCAATAGTCAGAAAAATATTTGATGCGTTCCTGATTGGAGAAACTGTATCGGATATAGTGAAAAAGCTGAATGAAGAGCATATACCGACACCTTCACAGCATAAAAAGGATGAAGGGTATGAAGGTAGATTTAAGAAAAGCGGCGGTGCGGACTTCTGGTCATACTCTATGGTGATGGCTATATTGGAAAGGCTTAGTTATACCGGAGCCTCTGTAGGTGGTATTAAGAGGGTAAAAGCACCATGCTCACAAACACTTGTAAAAAGAAATAGAGAGGACTGGATTGTTGTTAAGGATATGCATCCTGCTATAATCTCAGAGGAAGAGTATGAGCAGGTGCAAACAATAATAGCAAGCCGAAAAAAGAAGGACCGCAAAGTCTATACCGAACAGGATTATCCGCTTAAGGGACTTGTGTTTTGCGGCATTTGCGGAAGAACCATGGCAAGAAATCGAAAATACGAGAGAATGTATTGTCGTGGCGCAAAACTTGGCGATGAAGGATGGGAGTATAAAGCTGGGATACTTTCAGAGAAGAGACTTGAAGAGACGGTGTTTAAGGAAATCAGAAATATGATTTCGTTAGCGGAGGCAAAAGACTCTCATTCAGAATCGCATATCTCAAAAGTTAGGTGTGATAATCTAAAAAAGAATGCTTCGGTGGTCGATACATATAAGAATAGGGAACTTTTGAAGAAACAGAAGTTTCAAGTTTATGAGTCGTACAGTGCCGGGCTGATCAACAAGGAAGAGTATCTAAAGAAACGGCAGGAATTAGATGATAAGCTGAACAGCCTGGAAAATGAGCAGTATCAGGAACAGGATGTGGCAGAGTATGAGCATACAAAGCTTAATTCATTGTATGAATGTTTTCGAGACTGTGATAGCCTTACGACCGAAATGGCACAAGTTTTTATAAAGAAGGTTATGATATTCCCGGATGACAGAATAGAAATCATCTGGAGATTTACAGACATGTTAGAAGAGAGTGTTAATCAATAAAGAACGGAGGAAAGATCAGATGCACCGAGAGTATTGTGAGAAAATGCAGCAAGGAGATCTTCGGGAGTTTATGGATTCCGACAGAGAATTTGTAGAACGGTTCCAGCATTTTGCCTTTGGCGAGGTACCTTCTATGAAAGTCCCTGATGGGTGGGAGCCTATCGGGGACAGAACGAGGCACATGGCTATACTGGCAGTGCTTATCGGCTGTCAGGGCATTGATGAATACGGGAAAATGGTGGAAGCAGCATTAAATTACGGTGTCACACCTGTTGAGATAAAAGAAATCGTATATCAGGCAGTGGATTATTTGGGAATAGGACGTGTGTATCCTTTTATCAAGGCAACTAACAATACCTTTGAAAAACTGAATGTAAAGCTGTCGGATGAGCCAAGAGCTACTACAGATATTGCAGCTGAAGATGATGGCAGTGATATGAGAAGCCGGAGAGTAGCCGGAACGCAGGCTCAGGTTGAAATCTTTGGTGATGGCATGAAAGAGTTCTGGAAAGGCGGACAGGTCAACTACTGGCTCGCAGAGAACTGTTTCGGTGACTATTATACAAGACAGGGCCTGTCGCTTAAAGACAGAGAGCTTGTTACATTTTGTTATATATATGCTCAGGGAGGATGCGAACCGCAGCTTACAGGGCATACGGCAGGGAATTTCCGCATGGGAAATGATAAAAGCGTACTGACCCAGGTTGTACTGCATTGCATTCCCTTTATTGGCTACCCTAGAACGCTAAATGCGTTGGCAGTAATAAATAAAGTCGCAGAAGAACAGGAAGGGAAGTGAGGAAATGTCAGGTGGATTTGAACAGGCAGCAATGGACAGAATGATTGAAGACGGAGAAAAATTTTTTAGTTCCTACTTGACACAAGCAGACGACATATTATTTGGTGAAGTGTGGAATGAGGAAGCGATTGATGTTAAAACCAAATGCATTATTACAGTGGTTTCACTTATGGCATCAGGCATTATTGTTTGTGCCAAGCATGAAATGAAGTTTTCAATGAAGCTTTGTTAAAAATATCCTTTGAAATTTCTCTGAAAATAGTGATAAAATCATTACAAACGAGTAGCAGATACTGCGTAAGTCCAGTTTATTTGCAACTCGTTTTTTATTATTGAAAGAGAGGAAAAGAAATGAAAAGGGTACAGGCGGCATGTATATGTCAGACACTACATTTTTTTCAGAAGGACGAGGTTTCAAAGGAACGCAATGAGAAACTCTCAAGAGAAGAGATAGAGAAATATAAGCAGTCTCTTGAGCATGCAAAGACAGAG
>JAGAXP010000275.1 GCA_017940955.1 Oribacterium sp. | reverse complement strand
ATTATCATTCTCTGCTTTTGTATCTTCAGTTTTTACTGCTTCTGTCTCAACTGCTGCTGTTGTCTCTGTCTGTTTATTTCCGCAGCCTGTGGTAATCATTGCTGCTGCACATGCTACTGTCAAAACTGAAGCGGCGCCCTTCAGTGTTCTTCTGTAAACTCTTTCCGATATATTATATTTTCTCATATTTGTACTATGCCCTGCATAACAGACCGGGCATCCTTTCATGAAAATTATCAACTGATTCATTGTCCTGCCTTATCAACGGCTGAACAATGAGGTTCTTACTCATTTATTTTAAAGTGATTCTGTCTTTTCCGGAATTCTTCCGCAAACTATCTCAAGGTTTCCGTTTCTTGCCCTGAGGTCATCTATCATCTGCTTTTCCTGACTTGCATTCTTAAGTGTTAACTGATAGATCAGTTCATAGAGTGAGCCCATATTCACGGTCTTAACTCTGATGAGCTTTGTACCTTCCGCATAAGTGGCAAAAACATCATCAAAGATACCTGCATAATCCAGATTCTCAGGAATCACAACCTTAAGTTCTCTTTCAAGCTCCTTTGTCTCACCGATAGGTGCTGCCACAAGGGCCATGGTAACTGCGCCGATGACTACAGTAAATACTGCTGCCAGCATGATGTAACCCATACCTGTTGCAAGTCCCACAGCCATAGCCAAAAAGATTGATGCGATCTCACGGCTGTTTCCCGGAAGGGATCTGAATCTCACAAGAGAAAAGGCTCCCATGACCGCAACTCCGGTTCCCACATTACCATTTACAAGCATGATGACCGACTGAACTATAGCCGGAAGAAGCACCAGTGTAAGAAGAAAATTCTTGCTGTATCTATTTCTAAAGCTGTGGAAGGCCGCGATGACCGCTCCCAAAGCCAACGATGTCATAAGGCATACAATAAAGCCTTCTGATGTGATATTGCTTCCGTTTATTATTGTATCTAACATTTTATACCTCCAAAATCCATACTGAACAGTTTTTCAAACCTGTATCATCTGATGATACTGTTTTTATCTGTAATATCCGAAAAATATTCCGGTATGATATATTCTCATTAAATCTTCAAGCACGTATAAAATAATCCGATTATTCCGATCATATTCACGCCATGGCTCTGTGGCCTGCTATTCCGACGTGGTTCAATGCCTCTGCCTCGCCACTCTTTCTGAGTTCGATTGCATTAAACTGCTTAAGTGCTATGATCTTTGCCTCACGGCCCGTACGCTCAGCAAAATGCTGCTGATAATAGGTACCATACTTTGAAAAAGAGATCATGTTGATGTCAAGCTCCGCAAATGCCTTTGCCATCCACATCGGCATGGCTCCCGGGATCTTTACCTCCATAAGTGTCATGCCTTCAGGCAGCAAATGTTCTCCCATGTCGCCATGTGTCAGCTCCAGGTCATTTTCTCTCGCCCTTATGGCATTATCAAAGGTCACTCTCAGGTCATTGTTCTCATTTCCGTGAAGCGCGACTCTGTCATAGCCTATAAATGCTTTGGGCTTTAAACCGTAAAGCTTTTTCGCATAGTCGATTTCCTTTAAAATCTGCCTGTTTGCGAAATTCATTTTGATTTCCGGTGTTTTATCTTCATAAAGATATTTTCTTGCTTCCCTCATCTTCATAGCCACACGACGCTTGTAAACTATACCTGCATACTTCTTTTTAAGCTCGAGGAAAACCTCCTGATCCTCTGTAGGAACTCCGTAGGATCTGAGTCTCAGCTTTTCCTTATATTTAGGCTTTTCCAAAGATGTTCTGATAAGCTGAAAATTATCTGTATCAAAATATATGTTGCAGATGGTATAATCTGTGAATTTGTCGGGAGACATATACTTATCGAGTATCGGTTTTAAGCTCTCAAGCTGTTCCCTTGTAAGCATAAACTTCTTTTCAATTCTTTCAAAAATCTGTCCTGCCATGTTCATATCCTCCTCTCAGGATGGCTGTATCATACAGGACGAAACTGAAAGAAAGCTGAAAGAATTCCTGGAAAACTGTGTAGAAATTGTGAATTATTCTGATAGGGACCGGAACCCACCGGAAACGTTTCTCGCCGGCCAGAATGATCCCCGGTGGATTTCATTTTTCAAATCGAGTAGGGGGAAAACACCCCCTACTCGATGTCGCGTTGGCCTTCAAATGAATATAAATATTCGCTTGAAGGCCGTATCGCGCACAAAAAAAACAGACCCCTTTAGAGAGGTCTGCAATACACGCTGAGCATCAGTCTAAATTATCATTATCACCCAGGAGTTCCGGGAGAAAGTACTGAATCTGCTCCTTCCACCAGTACCAGTCATGACTTACATCATATCCCCAATAATCACACCAGGCATCTATACTCTTGGTAATAAAAATCCTTTCAAGACTTTTCAGTGTCTTGACACCGTCAAACTCCTGATATCCCTGCCCTACACAGAAAATCATTTTTCTCTTATTATAAAGCTCTATGTATGCATGATCAGGCGGCATATTCTCGAGAAAACGTTCAGGTGCATTATCATAAAGATTGCTGTCCATATAATCATCAAAGAAATACCTTACATCATAAATTCCTGAAAGCGCCATGAGAGACTGAAAAAGATCCGGTCTCCTCAGGAAAATGATGGCAGCATGATTTGCTCCCATACCGACTCCGGCCACTATAGGCATGATCTCTGACTTGTTCTTCTTATGAATATAAGGCAGCACTTCCTCTATTATGCAATTATAATAGGCTTCCTGTCTTGCCGTTCTCCATGGATTTATACTATCCTCACAAAACCAGCTTTCCGAATCCACGGTATTAACCGTAAATAGCTGGACACGACCTTTCTCGATATATTCTTCAATTGCTTCAACCATTCCGTGCTCTTCCCAATCATTGGCCGAACCATTCTCACTCGGAAAAGCCAAAATAGGAATACCCTTCTGACCATACACGAAAAGCGACATATCTTTATCCAACTGCTTACTGTGCCAAGTATAAAGCTCCTGTTTCATAATCAGTCTCTCCCTATATTTTTAAATTCACGAGCATTGTCAAATAGATATCAGAATTATACCATAATATGACATTTTATCGCAATTTTATTACAGAATTTTAAATGTTTTTTCTTTCTTTACTCCCTTACCATATTAATTTTGAATAAAAATGGTTATAATATAAGTAAAGTTCGCGCCTTGTGCGAAGCATTCCTACGTCACCCACCTCAAAAATACAATCCAGGAGGCTTCTATATGAATTTCGTTTTTATATCTCCAAACTATCCTCATAACTACCGGCATTTCTGTAAAAGGCTCAGAGAAAATGGCGTTAATGTTTTAGGAATCGGCGATGCTTCTTTTGTCGAACTGGATCAGGAGCTTCAGGACAGTCTGACAGAATACTACAAGGTTTCGGAACTGTCCGACTACGATCAGGTTTACAGGGCAGTTGCATTCTTCACCTACAAATACGGAAGAATTGACTACCTTGAGTCCATGAATGAATACTGGCTCAGTCAGGATGCCTCTCTTCGTACCGATTTCAATATCAAAACAGGTCTGAAAACTGAAGAACTGGAAGGGGTGAAGGATTCCATACAGCTGATGGAACGTTTTTCAAGAACCGACATCCCGGTTTTCACAAGAGACCTTGATGCTTTTGGTGCCACAGCAGCCCCTGTTGAAGCTGAGCTCTGTTCATATGATGCCATTGCCGACAGTCATTGTAATCCTCTGTTCGAATCCATGACCGTATGGGCTCCCGCAACGAACCCGGATGTATTGATCGATACCGGAGAAATCTACTACACCTGCCCAAATATGCCCGCAAAACTCCGTTTACTTGGGCGGCGAGCTTTAAAGGCAATCGGAACCGGTTCCCGCTTTATGCATATCGAGTTCCTGCATCTTGCAAAAGATCATGGTCAGCTTGGCAAGGCCGGCGATTATGTTGCCGTTAATGCTTCCATCTGTCCTGCCGGTGGTGATGCTCCCGACATGATGAATTTCGCTCATTCTGTGGATGTTTACAAAATCTGGGCGGATATGATCACTACAGACAGGCGATACCTGGACGGACGTCTTCAGACTTCAGCGGAGCTTGCACATCATACTTCCGAAGATGATGACGATTGCTTCTGTGTATATGCAAGCCGTAAGGAAGGTCCTTCTTATGTTCATCCGGAAAGCCGCATTGCTGACAAATTCCATGACGTTCTCATGGTGCGCCGGAAAGAAACAGACGAATACGGCACTTCTATCACCAGATATGTGGCAAAACTCCGCAGCCAGCATGAGGTAAACACCTTTATCCGTTACCTGCATGAAACAACACCCCAGCTTTAAAATAAGGAAAACTACCGGCGGATTCGTTTGCCCCGCTTTCTCAAAGCTGCGAAGTTACCACAATTAGAAAATCGTGTATCAACTAAAAATCACCGACAGATGTGTCTTGCATCTGTCGGTGATTTTTTATCATTCTACCAAAAATTCATTTCACGGAAGTTCATCCAGTGATTTGAAGGTATAGCCTGCTGCTTCCCAACCGGTAAGAAGCTCGTCGAGGATTGCATCATTGGTAGCGGAGGTTGCATGTAAAAGCACGATGGCACCGGGATGGATGCGCTGATTAAGTGTTGCCAGTGCACTGCTGCGCCCTGGCTGTGCTTTTTCATCATAATCCTTGTAGGCAACTGACCAGAGCATGGTCTTGTAGCCCATAGCCCGGGCGAGCATAAGCTGTGCCTCGGAGCTCTTTCCCTCAGGCGGACGGTAATAACGGTTCATAGGGTGCCCGGTCAGCACTTCATACTGTTCCTCCACAGTTCGTAATTCTGTATAGAACAACTCTTTTGTAGTGACAGTTGACATATTTTTATGGCTGAGAGTGTGATTACCAACCGTGAAGCCGTTCTGAGCGATGCTCAGCACGATACCGGGATCAGACTTAATGCAGGCTCCGGTGACAAAGAAGGTTGCCGGAGCATTATGCTTCTTTAATGTATTCATGATGGAAGCCGTATGCCCGTTCTCATAACCAAGATCAAAGGTCAGATAACATACCTTATCCGCGGTAATATCCTTTGAATATGCACCAAAGGATCTGAGCCACCCTTCGTCTGCATTTCCGACGGGTGCTGTATTGGCAGCCGGGTAATAGTTTCCCCAGTCCATATTTGCGCCTCCACCGGAAAGCTGTGAAAGCTCCGCCTGAATATCCGCATCCGACTTAATATATTTCGGTACACGTATCCCATCAATAATGGTCACTAAACCGGCATCGGAATCCGCTGCGATTGTGTTATCGCTGCTGCCCGGGGCTTCTGCCTGCGAAGCCTCTGGTATATTTTCCGACTCCTGCATGCTTAAAGGTGCAGAAACACCGGAAGTATTGTTGATGTAATCAACGCCCTTTGCTATAGTTTTGGTTCCTGCAAAGGCCGGAACCGTCATTGACCCTGTAACCAAAAGAGTCAGCATAAATTTTACTGAAATTTTATTCAATCTCATGTGTCACCTCCATGATTTATTGCATGTTTTTTCCAAACCCCTTATATATCTGTTGCAGATTACGATGCATTCGCTAAAAACAGCTTCCGGAAAGATGCTGTCTCCGAGGGTGTTATTTCCTGTCTTCAAATATCTTGTTGATTCTCCAGACTCTCAGACTCATTGATTCCAGTCCGGTTCCGCAATAGGGACATACCTTTGAACCGAGGCTCTTAACCGGCGCTCCGCAGTTAGGACAATTGTACCCCAGCATCTTCCCTTTGGTCTTCTCAGCGTCCTGAACATACACAAGCTCTGTATGGAAAACAGTCTGTATCTTTCTCATCTTCCAGCCCGAATCCGGAGCGTTGGAAGCATTTGTTTTGGTGCCCACCTTAACTTTTCTTTCATAGCTTGCGGAAGTCTGGGCATGTATGGTGCAGGCGGCCTCTCCCCTGACATATCCGGAAATTACGGTCTTATAAGCATATCTGTTTTTATATTCAAGCTTATCTTCAGAATATGCCATTCCCGAGGAAACTTTACTGTCATTTGTGATGAGCGTTTCAACTTCCTTCATTATTTCCGGATACTCAATCAGAAGCTCGGGGGCTCTTTCATCAATTGCCTCCATTCTGAGAACCACTGCATTCTGGATTCGTGTCCTCCACTCATTCCAGCTGAATTCCGGAAAATCTTTTTCTATCCTCGGAATATATAGTGAATCCATAGAAGACAGGGATTTCGGTGTTGCAGATATTTCCTCTTCCTCAGTAACTCCTTCACCTGTCACAATGGACTTCGCCAGAATTTGCAAAGCCTGTCCCATGATGGATCTTCTAAATCTCCATATTTTATAAGATATAAAACCTACTACTATTACAAAAACCGCCAGGTTCAAAAGCGGTCCCAAAGCTGCTGAACTTAACTCCATATCTCATCATCCCCTACCATATAAGCTTTACCTGAAAAAAACTCTCCGGGCTACCCGTATAAACTGACCATAGAGTACCGTGAATCATATCTTCTACGGATTTATTCCCTTATGAATTACATCAATCTTCCGAAAACTTCTTCCCGCACTTCGGGCAGTATTCAAAATCCTCAGATGTCTCATATGCACATCCGTAACAGATTTTAGTCGCAGTCTTCCCGCTCCCTGCTCCTGCTCCGCGCTGCCGGAGATACAGATCGTTTGCACTGATGGAGACATTATCTCCCCACTCAATGGCTCTTCCGGTCTCGGGCCTGAGCTCATACAGGGATCCGCAGCAGGAGGTTTCCACATAGTAAGTTTTTCCCCATTTGAAAACAGGAATAAAAAACAATGTCAAAGTCATATAGGTCATAAAAACCTTGTATCTTCCCATCCTCCCGCAAACATCGCAGGTCATCTGCTGATTATATTCAAGGTCCTTACGGCCGTTATTGATTCCAAAGATAAAAAACATTATTCTCTGTCCTTCTTTAAGATAATGTACGCTTAAAATTATAGCATATAAAGACGCAAAAAATGCAGTCTCCCGAAGGAAACTGCATAGCTGTGGATCAAGATTTTTTTATTTACCAGTATCTTCCGATAGCCGCTATATGTTCATAATGTATTGCACTGCTGCCGGAATCCTCAAATACCCATCCGCGACTGCTGTTTGTGGCATGAACAATGGAATTATCTCCGGTGTAGATGGCCACATGTCTTACGCTGCCAATGCTTCCGCCGTAGAAAATCAGGTCACCCGGAAGCATCTCTGCCTCTGATACATATCTCGGAGCACTTGCAGCCTGCTCTCTGGAGCTTCTCGGAAGTGATATACCGAAGGTTTTGAATACAGCCTGTGTAAATCCGGAGCAATCCGCAGGACCGCTGAGACTGTTGCCGGTTCCGTATCTTAAAACACCCACACCTACATACTGTCTCGCAAAATCAACTATATCCTTACGGCCGGCTGTATTTGCTGAAGTAACCGAAGCCTCAGCCTGACCTGCTGAAACAGTTGCGCCCATGGTCACATCCACAATCGGTGTGGAAATGCTTGCCTCTGCAGAGCCTGTGAGTTCACCGACACTCTGTCCTGCATCTGTGCTCCCGGCATCAGCTCCATTCTGTGCTGTATCGCCTAAAGAAAAAGAAAAGGATCCGTTTGCATCAACCCAATCGGAGGCCAATGCCAATGTTCCGTCAACATTGAAATAATAGGGCTCTGAAACGCCATCACTGTCGGCGTCCATCCAGGTGATATTAAAATTATCCGCAAATGCAAGACCCGATGCTGCTGTGATCATCATCACTGTAAGCATACCGGTTATAATTCCTTTAATATTTTTCATAAGTCTCCTAAAAAATTTTTTAAACAACGACTTTCCTAGTTTAACCTCAATTACTTTATCTATGCAAGTAGGCAGGATATACATTTTATTTATAGCAAAAAAAAGTCCTGATTCCTCGCATCCGGAACCAGGACCTGTCTTCGGTAATATTCACTTTACGATTTAACGGTAGCCAATATGGTTTGGTTGGCAATACTGCTGTCACAAGAGAATATCGAGCTACTGACCGGACTTGAACCGGTGACCTTCTGATTACGAATCAGATGCACTACCGACTGTGCTACAGTAGCTGACCCGGGCAGAAAGCTCCTTCTGCCCTTTGTTTTTCATGCCACATAAGTTTACCGATTTTAGAAGGGCTTGTCAACCGCGGATGCCCCTCCCTGAGAAAAAATACAAG
Organism: Oribacterium sp.; assembly: GCA_017940955.1. The sequence goes on along the minus strand of JAGAXP010000275.1, from coordinate 13,213 downwards.
CCCTGAATTTATATGTCTGTGACTTTATAGTGTCCAATACCCCGGGGTCCACCGGCTGAATCATCAGGATTTCGACACCGTACCGTCTTCTCCAATGGAGATTCCTTTACTGATGCTCTCCATATATGAATAAAACTCCGCCTTGTCTGCTGCCTCCGACAGGGTTCTTGTATATCCTGCCGATGATTTTCCGGGTATCAGCCGGAGCTTCAGATTCTCAGAACCATCCTTGGTATTATCGATGGTCACCCTGAGAAGTGCCGTCCTCGGTATGGAGCTTCCGAATACAAAGTTTCCGAGACTGTACACGATAGGAACATCCTTATAATACTCAATTCCCTGAAGGACATGAGGATGAGCCCCCACCACAAGATCCGCACCGGCATCCACTATATCATGGGCCAGTGTCGTCTGGATCTCATTAGGCATTTCCTTACGCTCCTCACCCCAGTGTACATAAACCACTACAAGATCAGCCTGTTCTTTAGCCTGTTTGATCTCCTCGATCAGGTTTGAAGGATCGTAGGCTGCCAGCAGTCCCGGTGAACTCTCTCCTGCTGCCCAATATGCTTCAGGCATAACTCTGGTCGCTCCGATAAACGCGATCTTCCTGCCTTTAATGCTTACCATGACAGGCTCTGCCGCCTCTTCTATATTCTTCCCGGCTCCCACATGACTGATACCGGCTTTATCCAGAGTATCCAGCGTGTCCAGAAGAGCATCCGGTCCAAAATCCAGAGTATGATTATTGGCCAGAGTAACCAGATCGATACCCATTTCCTTAATCATGTCAACCTTTGAAGGATCAACCTCAAAGGTATACTGCTTATCCTTTTCCGGCGTTCCTCTGTTGCTGAATGGAAACTCTTCATTGGCAACGAAGTAATCTGCCGATTTCATTTCGTCAAGATATGCCTGAGAAACCACTCCCGTAATGTCCCCGGATGCCTGATATGCTTCCATAACGTGATCACTGAGATACACATCTCCCGAAAACATAAGCTCTACAGGTTCAAACTCTGACACGCCTATGGCTCCGGCCTCCACAGTCATAACAGGATTTTCCACAAAAACGGCGCCGCTTTCATTAACATGAGTTGTGGTTTCTTCTGTTAATGTCTCCGGCTCAGACGATTCCTCTGCCGCAGCCTCTGTAGCAGCTTCAGACGTTTCTCCTTCAGTATCGGAAGTTTCATCATCTTTACTTTCAGTTTTATCCGTAACAGCACCTTGAAGCTGAAGCATAACCGATCTTGCCTTGTCCCCTGACTGAGGCTTCAGCGTAACCAATGTGATCATAATGATCTCATATATTACAAAGAACAAACCTATCGCCATTAGAAGCAGCTTCCAACGACTTCTTCTTTGCAGTCTTTCTTCCTCTTCTTCCTCTTCCAGATAAGGTCTTACGTCACTGAATCTTTCTTCTGTTTCCCTTCGCTCGTGACTTTGCTGCATTCTTTCGGAACGTGCACCGGAATAGTTGCTCTGTCTGGTATTGATAAATACTCTGGTTCTGTCCTGATCTACAGTTGAACCGCTGCCGGAACCCTGCTTTAAAGTGCTTTTTGAATCATCGCCCGAAGGAAAACCTGTGCTATCATATGAGTTTTTTCCGGCCGTACTCTTTGTAAGATCTTCTCCGAATATCAGATCAACTTCCCTGTCATAGATATGGCTCTTATCGGTATTTTCCCTCTTATAAGAGTTTTTTATGGCCGGGTTGTTCCTCTTATTAACCCTTTTGCCTCCGGATTTTCTGCGGCTTCTGCCAAACTCCGAGCGGTCAACCTTCTCTGCATTATACTCTTCGCTTTTATCGATTCCCAGGGTTTTTCCGATACTCTCAACCTTTATCTGTCTTCCGGGTCCTGTATACTCGGAATTTTCTCCGTGATAGTCCGGTTCCAGAAACCTTTCAACCTCCACCTCAGACAACAATACTCTTTTAGGAGAAGTCACTTTCCTTTTTACATATCCGGTCTTTTTTATTTGGCCCGTCTTTTTTATTTGAACCTTCTTTTTTACGAGCTCCGTCTTTTTTACGTGAACCGCATCATTATCTCTTTCCCCAATATTTCTCTCAGCCCTTGGTCCTTTGTAATGTGACCTGAGGCGATCATTCCCCGTTTGCTCTCTCAATCCTTACCTCTTCAGATAATTAGTTTTAAATGGTCTGAGCCATTTCCCGGCGCTCCATAATATCCCCCCAAGCGCTGTTAAAGTCCATCTTCCACTTGTTCATATCAAGTATGGAAGATGGACTTTAAACTTATACCATCATATCTTCAATTATTCAAGTTCAAATGCACCTGTATACAACTGATAGTAATTTCCCTTTGCGGCTATCAGTTCATCATGGGAACCTCTCTCTATGATATTACCGTGATCGAGGACCATGATGACATCTGAATTCTGTACTGTACTTAATCTGTGTGCAATAACAAATACCGTACGTCCTGCCATAAGGGCATCCATACCCCTCTGTACTATCGCTTCAGTATGGGTATCGATGGAGGAGGTAGCCTCGTCCATGATCATAACCGGAGGATCCGCAACCGCTGCTCTTGCGATGGAAATGAGCTGTCTCTGTCCCTGTGACAGGTTGGAACCGTTGGACAGAAGCTTTGTGTTATAGCCCTCCGGAAGTCTCTGGATAAAATCATCGGCTCCCGCAAGTCTTGCCGCTGCCATACACTCCTCGTCTGTGGCATCCAGCTTTCCGTAACGGATATTCTCCATAACAGTTCCGGTGAAAAGCACTGTATCCTGAAGGATGATACCGAGGGAATGTCTGAGATCCGCCTTCTTTATCTTCTTAATGTCGATACCGTCATAGGTTATGGTACCTTCCTGTATCTCATAGAAACGGTTGATAAGGTTTGTAATGGTGGTTTTTCCTGCACCGGTGGCACCGACGAAGGCAACCTTCTGTCCGGGACGGGCGAAAACATTAACCTTATGAAGAACTGTGTGCTTTCCGTCATAGGAGAAATCCACGTCCTTGAGAACCACGTCTCCGGCTAACTTTCTGTATTCACAACCGCCGTCTTTCTTAGTCTTCTTCCATGCCCACATTCCGGTAGACTCCGAGGTTTCCGTTATCTGTCCGTTTTCTTCTTTGCACCTTACAAGAGTCACATAACCCTCATCCTCTTCCGGTATCTCATCCATAAGCGCAAATATACGTCCTGCTCCGGCAAGACCCATGACTATTGCATTGATCTGCTGTGATATACCGCCTATCTGTCCTGCAAACTGCTTTTCCATTCCAAGGAAAGGAACTGTAATGCTTATGCCTAAGGCAAGTCCGCTGAAGCTTATATTCGGCACCTTGAGGAATAACAAAAGACCACCGGCAAAGGCCAGTATCACATACATGATATTACCGATATTTCCAAGTATCGGCATCAGTGTATTGGCATATTTATTGGCTTGTTCCGCCACTCTGAAGAGTTCGTCATTAACCTTATCGAAATCCGCCTTTGCACTATCTTCATGGTTAAATACCTTGATGACCTTCTGTCCGTTCATCATCTCCTGGATTAATCCCTCGGTTTTACCAAGCTCTGCCTGCTGCTTCATGAAATACTTTCCTGAGCCGCCGCCTACCTTCCTTACTACCTTTGTCATGACAAATACTCCGCCCACAACGATGATGGTGAGCCAGATGCTGTAGTACATCATGAGACTGAATATGGTGATAACAGAGATGGCTGATACCATAAGCTGGGGAATGGACTGGGATATGAGCTGTCTCAGAGTATCAACGTCATTTGTATAGTAAGACATGATGTCTCCGTGCTCATGCTGGTCAAAATATTTTATGGGAAGATCCTGCATTCCGTCGAAAAGCTTGACACGGAGCTTCTTAAGAGACCCCTGAGTGATGATGGCCATGCACTGATTATAAATCACACCTGCGATAAGTGATATGCCATAAAGCATCGCAAGTACTGATACAGTTCCCAGTATCTCTGCCGAAACCGCATTCCAGTCTCCGGTTTGCCAGTTCTTCTCAATGATGGAGATAACCTTCTGCTGAAACATTGACGGTATGGCACTTACGACGGCATTGATGAAGATACATACAAGAGTAAAAGGGATCAGCTTTGGATAAAATGAATAAAGCAGCTTTATCAGTCTGATCATAACCTTACTGCTGGGAAGTGTTCTTTTCTTTTCCATTATCTGACACCTCCTTCGCTTTTATCTGCGGCACCCGGAACAGAAGCCATCTCCTCGGTCGTCTTATTTTGTGCCCTATAGAGCTCCTGATATGTTGCATTTCTGGAAAGAAGCTCCTCATGATTTCCGATGTCCTGTATATTACCGCCTTTAAGTATGAGGATACGGTCTGCCTCCTGTACGGAGGATACACGCTGTGCGATGATTATCTTTGTGGTCTCAGGGATAAATTCCTTAAAGCCCTTTCTGATAAGGGCATCTGTCTTTGTGTCTACCGCAGAGGTGGAGTCATCAAGTATGAGAACCTTTGGCTTCTTGAGTAGGGCTCTTGCTATACAGAGACGCTGCTTCTGTCCGCCGGAGACATTGGTACCGCCCTGAGTAATGAAGGTATCGTATTTATCAGGAAATCTCTGAACAAATTCATCCGCCTGGGCAAGCCTGCATGCTTCAATGATTTCCTCATCCGTAGCCTTCGGATTTCCCCAGCGGAGGTTTTCCTTGATGGTGCCGGAGAAGAGGACATTCTTCTGAAGCACCACTGCTACCTGGTCACGGAGAGTCTTTAAGTCATACTTCTTTACATCCAGACCCCCTACCCTGACGGCACCCTCAGTCACATCATATAATCTCGGAATGAGCTGTATGAGTGAGGACTTTGAAGAACCTGTGCCGCCGATGATTCCGATGGTCTCACCGGACTTAATATGGAGATCAATGTCTGAAAGAACAAATCTTTCCGCGCTCTTTGAATATTTGAAGCTTACGTCATCAAAATCTATGGAACCGTTTGGAACCTCCATTACGGGATTTTCAGGATTTGTAAGTGTACTCTCTTCCCTTAAAACCTCTGCGATACGCTCGGCGGACTCAGCGGAGATGGTTACCATAACGAAGATCATGCTGAGCATCATGAGTGACATGAGTATCTGGAAGCTGTAGGTAAGAAGAGCCGAGAACTGTCCTACATCAAGGGCTGAGCCTCTGGTTGTGATGATAAGGTAGGAACCGAAGCTCAGAACAAACAGCATTACCACATAGAGACAGAACTGCATCAAAGGATTGTTGATGGCAAGTATTCTCTCAGCCTTTGTGAAATCTCTCTGAACATCTGCTGCGGCAGCTTCGAACTTCTTCTTTTCGTACTCTTCCCGTACAAATGACTTCACAACTCTCATGCCGGTGACATTTTCCTGGACAGAGTCATTTAAGGCATCGTACTTTTTGAATACCGCACGGAACAGCGGCATAACTGTTCTTACCACCGTGGCGAGGCCTACTCCGAGAATAGGGATTACAGCAACAAAGATCCATGCCATCCTTCCGCCCATGATAAATGCTGTCGCAAAGGAAAAGATGAGCATCATGGGGGCTCTGAAACCGATACGTATCAGCATCATGAATGCAAGCTGCACGTTCTGGATATCGGTGGTCATACGGGTAACCAGGGAGCTGGTCTGGAACCTGTCGATATTCTCGAAGGAAAAGTCCTGTATCTTATAGAAGATATCCTTACGAAGGTTTCTTGCAAACCCTGTTGCGGCTGTGGCGCTGGCATTACCGGCAATCACTCCGAAGGTCAGGGACATGGTGGCAAGTATTATAAGTACGATACCGAATTTCGTAATGACATCCATACCGCATCCTGCTTTTATCTCATTTATCAGTTTTGCAGTGACAAATGGGATTATAGTTTCCACAAGAGATTCAAGCACAACAAAAAAGGGTGACTTCCATGCCACACTCTTAAACTCTCTTATGGACTTTGAAAGAGTTTTTACAACGTCCATTTTATCTCCTTCCGCATTATGATTTCTTTCCGAATATGGGGCACATGAAAACAGCGCAGGCACCCCTATGCCATATATTTAGAAAGGCGCCGATAAATGAATCATCGGCGCAATGGTACTATACTAATAGATTGTTTAATATATTTCAAGAAATTTATAAAAACTTAAGGAGACACAATGACGCAGCTGAATTGTTACTATGATCAATTTGTGTCAAGAAGCCGGCATTCCTTGGATATCACAGGTAAATACGGCGAAATATATGAAATAATCTCATCTGCATCCAGTTGTTCAGGATATAGTATTCCTTCATTGGGATGCCTGAAAATGTAATTCAAAGCAGCAAATATCGAAACTGCCACAAGGAAAGCTGCCGGCGTGCCTATACATCCATCGCCAAGATCGGCCTCGGTTCCGATATATCTGCTGGTAAAGTTCTCCCCTTCAATAAGCATTCCAATGGCTTCGCCACCGGAGATCAATTCATCCATGCCTATAACATGGTATTTATCGACATGATCTAAAAGAACGGTTCTTTGTGCTATTTCACAGGGACTATAAACAAACATGACTGATGGTGCATACTCCAGTTCTCCATCTTCATTCCATACGGAAAAATACTCACGGATTGAATGAAGTTCTTCGTGATCGTCAGCACAGCCTTCAAAAACCTGATCATTTATCACTGCTTTGACTTTTGAAAGCTTACCGGGAATCCTGAGCTTCAACAATCTGCTTAACGGATCATATGAGTGGATCATATCCACATCTGCCCCCATTCTCTTTAATGCTTCTGATAACCTGGTTTCGGTTCCGACGACCATTGAGGCCCTATCGTTCATTTCACCATAAAAATCATAGGCATTCCAGGTGGAGTAAGAGGTGCCTGGCTCCGGCTCAGCAATGGTCGTTTCGGAATTATCATAGTCAGACTCAATCATATAAGTAACCTTTAGTTCCTGGGCCAATTGAGCAAATTTATCTTCTTTTATAAGTTTTCTTAAGTGGTCACGATTTTCTGAGACAAACGGTGTACTATCTTCTTTCACGATATCTGTCATGGCTTTCTTGAGCAAAACATTGATCACACCGGAGTTTACTCCAAAATTCATAATAGTTGTAGGACAATTGGGATAAGCTCTCGCCAGTTTAAGTGTCTCCTGAAAATGTTCTTCATAGCATAAATCGACCTGATCATCTGATGCGAACCATCCATCAGAGGTGGTAATGAAATGAATTCCTCTTTTTGTACATTCCGTGGTCATCACAAGATCGTCAATTTCATTTGCCAGATCAAGCAATATGTCACCACTCTTCAGGTAGTCAAAAACTTCCGTATAATTATCTTTACCGATAGCCTGACAAATGATATTTTCTTCTTTTCCACCGCGGGATCTGAAGAAATCCAGAGCTTTTTCGCTTTTATCCATCACTACCATATCATCCGGGACAAATAATTTTTCTTTCAGAATTATGTCTATCAGAGACTGTGGCACTACTCCAAGACCCAGAAACATGATTTTTGATGTCATCTTATAAATCCTCCTCATATGACTCGTTTATTACGTTAACAGATAAGATGAAAAAAGGGTCAGAACCCAACGTCTGACCCTGAATATCTACGGAACCCGATTTCAATCCACTTTTGGTGTTTTACTTACATCCTTTGTTTTGCAAATGTCGTAAATTATATCAACACAGCTGTCTATGCCGAGGGTTGCTGCATCAAGGGTGATGTCATAATTCTGGCATTTGCCCCACTCCTGCTCGGTGTAGTAACGATAATTGAACTTACGCTTTTTATCCATGTCCTTCAACATCTTATCTGTATGCTCGGGATCCTTATAAATCCGTGTTATACGGTCTTTTCTTGCTTCCAGATCAGCATGGATAAATACATTAAGAACATCTGTCCTGTCTCTCAGAATATAATCCGCACAGCGTCCGACAATAACGCAGGGTCCCTTTGAAACCAATTCAAGGATAACCTCTCTCTGCTTTGACCAAAGATAATCCTCGGGACTCATGCCATAGCTATTGCGGGCTGAAAAGGAATATTCGATCCAGTTCTTGGCGTTGGCATACTCGCCCTGTTTTTTCACATATTCTTCCGCAAAGCCTGTTTTGAAGGCGGTCTGCTCGATGATTTCTTTATCATATAATGGGATTCCCAGCTTGTCGGCAAGCTTTTTTCCTACTTCTCTACCGCCGGAGCCATATTCTCTTGAAATTGTCACATACTTAATACTCATACTGTCACCTTCTTCCGGAATGTTGTTTCACGAACTATCTGCCTTCATTTTAACATCAATATTTCGGGCGTTCAATGAGTTTGGAAAAAATTTTTAAATTTGGCTCCGAAGCGTAACAGTTCAGTCGGCAATGGTTCGCGAAGACCGTGGTCGGCTCTTTTCCCCACAATCCGAAGTTATTGGAACCACTGATTGACCTTAAAACTCAGAATTCAGAATATAAGTCAATGTAACCTGCTATTCAGGATGACCCAAATCCTGATTACCTGAAATTGAGTCATTGTAACCTGCTATTCAGGATGACCCAAATCCTGATTACCTGAAATTGAGTCATTGTAACCTGCCATTCAGGATGACCCAAATCCTGATTATCTAAAATTGAGTCATTGTAACCTGCTATTCAGGATGACCCAAATGCAGGTAACCGGAATATAGGTCAATGTAATGCCTTGGTCATTGCGAAAATAAGGCATCCCGGCTTAACTGTTACGTCTACGATGACTCTGTAATAATATTTATTTCTCGAAAAATCTTTTCCAAATGAACCAGAGTAGAACACTCATGGCCCAGCCGAGAATAACGTCTATTACTGAATGCTGCTTTATAAACATTGTGGAAAGGCAAATGAGAACTGCGATTATGGTTTCTATGTTCTTGTATCGCAGCTTTATGTACCGGCACTCTCTTACTACCAGGTCGATGGCTATGGTGCTGGAGACGTGCATGCTGGGGCAGACGTTTCGGGGCGGATCGATGGAACGAAGCCAGTTTACCGCCATTGAGAATACGTCTGATGACTCCAAAGGTTCCCGGAGTTCGAGGCCGTTTGGCCATATGGTATACACCACCATGCAGATGGTATAGCCGCCGAAAAGGATGAAGCAGAGCTTCAGGAAATCTTTTTTGGTTCCCCAGAAAAGGAAAAACACCAGGGCTCCCGGAAAGATGATCCACCACATGGCATAGGGTATGAAAAATGCGGGTATGGTGGGGATCATTCTGTCAATCGGGGACTCTATGATCCGGACCGCACTGGCAGGAACTTCCCTTAACTGTAAACATGCAAAATAAAGCAGGTAACAGGGGAGGTACAGAAGCCAGAGGCAGTACATATTATCTTTTATGAAACCTTTCGGGTTTGTGTACATAGTTTTGATTTTTTCCATTTATCATGCTTCCTTTGCAAACTGGCTGTTATAGAGGGTTGAGTAGAAGCCGCCTCTTTGGAGAAGGTCCTCGTGTTTACCCTGCTCGATGATGTTTCCGTCCTTCAGTACCAGTATAAGGTCTGCATTTCTGATGGTGGACAGACGATGGGCAACTATAAAGGTTGTCCTGCCTTCCATCATTCTGTCGAAGGCATGCTGGATATGAAGCTCGGTTCTGGTATCGATTGAGGAGGTCGCTTCGTCCAGGATGAGCATCGGCGGAAGGCGCAGCATGAGTCTCGCGATACAGAGAAGCTGTTTCTGTCCCTGGCTGAGGGAGCCTCCGTCTTCACCGAGAACCGTGTCATAGCCCTGAGGAAGTCTCCGGATAAATCCGTCGCAGTGTGCCTTCTTTGCAGCCTCAACTATTTCTTCCATTGTTGCATCCGGTTTTCCGTAGGCAATGTTTCTGCGAATGGTGGTGGCCTTAAGCCAGGTCTCCTGGAGCACCATTCCGAAATTGTCCCGGAGACTTCCGCGGGTAACAGCGCGGTTGTCAAAGCCGTCTACCAGGATTCCGCCCTGATCAGGCTCGTAGAATCTCATAAGGAGGTTTATAAGTGTGGACTTTCCGCAGCCCGTAGGACCGACGATTGCCACAGTCTCACCCGGGTTAACGTGAATGTTTATGTCGGTAAGAAGCTTCTTGCTCTTATCATAGGAGAACCAGAGGTGTTCTATATCAACTCTGCCCTCAAGGTCTCCGCCCTTTCCAAGCACAACTGCATCGGGAGCATCCGGAACCATGGCTTCTTCATCGATGATTTCAAATACACGGGAAGCTGAAGCAATGGCATTCTGGAGCTCCGTAACTACCCCTGAGATTTCGTTGAAGGGTTTTGTGTACTGGTTGGCGTAGCTAAGGAAGGATACAAGCTCTCCCACTGTTATTAGGGCTTTTATTGCCATAAAGGCTCCGCTCACAGCTACTGCCGCATATACGATATTGTTCACGCATCTTGTAGCAGGATTTACCAGTGAGGAAATGAAAACTGCCTTGAAGCTGTAGCCGGACAGCTTGTCATTGATAGTCTCAAATCTCTCCTGGGCTTCCTTTTCATGAGAAAATGCCTTGACCACCTTAAGGTTTCCAAGCATTTCCTCAGTAAAGGCGGTTATTTCTCCTCTGCTTTCCGACTGTCTCTGAAAAAAGTTGTAGGTATGTTTTGCTATAAGGCTTGCCACAACAAAGCTGAGAGGTGTAAGGCAGATAACTATCACAGTGATGACAGGCTCAATGTAGAACATAAACATTAAGGTTCCCAGTATGGTGAGCACGCCTGTAAAAAGCTGGGTAAAGCCCATGAGAAGTCCCTGGGAGAACTGGTCGATGTCCGTAATGATACGGCTGCTTAGGTCGCCTGCCGGGTGCCTGTCAAGGTAGCTTATGGGAAGCTCTTCCACATGGTTAAAGGCTTTTGTTCTGATATCCTCAACAACCCTGAAGGTAACGATGTTGTTGATGTGGTTCATAAGCCACTGGGCAAAAGCCGTGAGGATGATGAGGATTCCCATAAGCTTCAGAATGTCCATAAGCTTCCACCAATCAACATTACCCTCTCCCACAATGGTGTCAACAGCATAGCCTGTCAGGATCGGAAGGTACAGGGTCATCACCACGGTAAGCGCCGCAAGGATGACAGATATGATCACAAGATGCATATATTTTCTGATATATCGAAGGATCCTTCTTATGGTCTGACGGTCTTCTTCCGTCATTTTTCTTGGTTTCCCCTTTGCCATCACTCTGCCTCCTTTCCGTTCTCTGTTAATGCTTCTGCCTTAGTATCTTCAAGGGAATCTTCTACTGCCCTATCCTCAGTAACCCCGGGGTTTCCGACTTCATCCCTGTTAAGCTGTGAGAGACAGATTTCCTTATAAACTTCGCAGGAGTTAAAGAGTTCCTCATGGGTTCCGATGCCGGCAACATTACCGTCATCGAGAACTACAATCTTGTCGGAGTTACGTACAGTTGAGACTCTCTGGGAAATGATGAAAACAGTCATGTTCCCGGTATCTCTTTTGATGGCCTTTCGGAGTGCCGCATCCGTTGCAAAATCAAGTGCGGAAGCGGAATCATCCAGGATAAGGATCTCAGGCTTACGAACCACAGCTCTCGCTATGGCAAGTCTCTGCTTCTGTCCGCCGGAGAAGTTTCTTCCCTCCTGTTCTACATTAAGCTCCAGGCCTTCGCCCTTCTGCTCCACGAAATCGTAAGCCTGGGCGGTCTTTAATGCGGCATAGATTTCTTCATCCGTTGCATCTTCCTTGCCCCACTGCATATTTTCTCTGAGGGTTCCTCTGAAAAGAACGCTTCTCTGGGGAACCACACCAATCTTCTTTCTAAGCTCTGTAATTCCGTATTCTTTTACCGGCTTTCCTTCTATATCTATCTCACCGCCGGTTACATCATAGAATCTCGGGATGAGGTTAATGAGGGTTGACTTACCTGCACCGGTACCTCCGATGACGCCTACAGTCTCACCGGGCATGACATCAAAGGTGATTCCTGAAAGTGCAGGATCCGCACCTTCTGTGTAGGCAAAAGATACGTCACGGAAGGAAACCTTGGGGGATGAATAAGTATTGCCTTCACCCAAGGATGAGCCGGTTTGAGCTCCTTTGATAATATCTGAAGCAGCTTGTTCTTTTGAGATACCTGCAGAAACCGGAGCTTCTGATGAGCTGCTGTCTGCGCCCTTCGCAAAAATACCCTTTGAAACAGAGCCGGCAGAAACTCCGGCATGATCCTGAACGCTTGGCTTGATGCTGAATACACCGTCAATCCGGTTCATACTTGCCATGGCACGGGTAATCTGAATTACAAGGTTTGCAAGCTTTATAAGCTCCACCAGAATCTGGGACATGTAGTTAACAAGAGCCACAAGCTGTCCCTGGGTTAATGATCCTGTATCAACAAAATTGGCGCCGCGATAAATGAGATAAACCACAGCGAGGTTGATAATAACGTAAGTCACAGGATTAAGAAGCGCAGAGATACGTCCAACATTTACCTGCATTTCTGTAAGTCTGTCGTTCTCCCTCTTGAACTGCTCTATCTCGGAAGCCTGACGATTGAAAGCGCGGACTACTCTTACACCGAGAAGATTCTCACGGGTAGTCTTCATTATCTTATCCAGCTGCGTCTGGTTTTTTTTGTACATAGGCGCAGTTGTAAGGATAATTCCGAAAACCACCGCAAAAAGCAACGCTATGGTGATGGTGAAAATGATTCCGGCCTTAACATTGATGGTAAAAGCAAGGATCATGGCACCAAATACGATGAAGGGTGATCTCATGAACAGGCGGAGAGCCATGTTTACGCCGCTTTCCACAGCATTGATATCAGAGGTCATTCTGGTAATGAGGGTGCTGGTGCCCAGGATATCGATGTCCTTGTAGGAAAGACTGTTTATATGCCTGAACAGGTCATTTCGGAGCCCTTTTCCGGTATGGATGGCCACCTTTGCGGCAAAGAACTGTGCAGTAAAGGAACAGGTGAGACCTATGGCTGCAAGTAACAGCAGCAACCCTCCCATTTGAAAAACATACGGAAGATTATCATTGTTTATGCCCTTGTCGATCATGCTGGAGATGACCATGGGCACCAAAAGGTCGAAGCAGGCTTCCAGGCACTTGAACAGCGGTGCCAGGATCGCCCTGATCTTGTAATCACTTACATAAGATAAAAGTCGTTTCACTAACTACCTCCTCTATAAATGCATTTTTTAGCCGTTTATATCCGACATACAGATAATCATCTAATTGGCTCCCT
>JAGAXP010000274.1 GCA_017940955.1 Oribacterium sp. | reverse complement strand
TCAGAATATTTAATACGTACTGATTATTTCTTATTCAATGTATAACTATTTAACTTTTTTGATCTTTAGTCTGACAAGACCAAATGACAGTTTATTAACGGCCTTTTTGTATTCCTCTATATCAAGAGTTTCCCTGTCCGTATAGGCACCGTAGTTGATCCCTATAAACTCGTCACCGTCGTAAAATGCCAGAAAATCAACACCCTTTCTAAGTGCCATCAGTCTCATCACCCATATCGGATACAACTCGTAGTCGGGAAACGCCTCATTAAAAAGATCAACAACCTTATCGTAATCCGGCATGGATCTTTTTACATTTCCTACCTCAAGCATAATAAAAACTGCTTCCTTATTCCTCCAGAGCATCATCTCTGTCAGTGTTTTTCAGTAATACCGGATATCTCTTTTTCAGGAATATCACACACAGTACCGCAGTCAAAAATAATGCGACAGGCATGGCCCAGTACAATCCTTCAGCTCCGAAAAGTGCCGGCATGGCAAATATCATTGCAACCGGTGCGATGAAGGATCCGAATGCGGCAATGATCATTGAGCTCAATCCGTCACCCATTCCCGTAAAGGTGGAACCCGTAACAAACTCAAATCCGTAAAAGAAACACGAAAAGGCCATGATACGGAGTACATGCACAGTCAGATCGCATACTGCCGGATCATCATTGAAAAAAGCCAGAGCCAGAGGCCTTGAAAACACTACTAAAACCAGAAACATCAGGGAGCCGCAGACAGCCATTAAAATGTTGTTTGTACGCACAAGACTTGTAAGCTCATCATCCGTCTTTTTCCCGTACTTATACCCTGATATCGTGACAACGGTCGTGGAAACACCGTAGAATACACCTATGAAGACCTCGATTATGGTGTTGTACGCCCCCATGGCCGCAACACCCGCATCTCCTATGGTCCTGAGCACCTGTTTATAGGCTATGAGCATGGTCAGATTTACGGCAAGCTCACTTATCATTTCAGATGCACCGTTGAAACAGATCCCGGGAAGCTCCCTCAGTCTCTTTAACGGGAAGCGTACAAAACGAAGTGTGGAGGGATTGGGCAAAAGGAAGTATAGGAGCGTGATCACAGCCGGTATGACAGCCGACAGAACCGTCGCCAATGCCGCTCCTGCAGTCCCCATATGAAACGGTCCCATGAAAAGCCAGTCCAAAGCGACATTTAAAACCCCGTTTAAGATGGAAAAAATGAGACCCAGCACTGCCTTTTCCGCCGTGATCCAAAGCGACTGAAAAGCTGCATTGATAATAAAAGCCGGCAGTCCCGCCATTAATATCATTCCGTAGGTATTGCTGATCACTGCCTTCTCTCCCTCTGCACCGACCATCATCGAAAGATTCGGCATCTGCCACATGCCGATCACGGCAACCAGTATTCCCACGATCATCATGGCAGCTGTTGAAAGAGAAAAGATCTCTCCTGCGGTTTTGGTGTCTCCCTTTCCCTGATACTGGGACACCAGGGCATTTGCCCCGGCGCCGAACATATATCCCAGGGCAAAGAGAATCATAAACGGCGGTATGATCAGGTCGATCGCCACAAAGGCCGTCACGCCCAGATAATTTGTCAGAAACAGTCCGTCCACAAACTCAAAGGAGGAGATGGCGATCATCTCTCCGATTGCGGGAAGGGAGTATAATAAAAGCTTTGTACAGGTAAAATGGTCCGAAAGTTCAATCTTTTTCATCAGATTCCTTTTCCTCTGTTACTATAAATCTCAGATACTTCCTGAAGAGAGCCAGAAACCGCGCCATGCTGCCGTCCGCATATGCCTTTTTCTGATAGGCGATCTCGGTAAAGAGGTTTCCGTCATTTTCATTGATATACACGCCCACCCGCTCTCCGGCGGAAATATTATCGCTGTCATAGGGCACTTCTTCCGAAACGGCACCGACAGACTTAAGCTGATCCTCTTCACCCAGACCTGCAAGGTAATTGATCTCCATATCATCATCAAAATTCTTCCGGCTCGGAAGAGTTTCCATATAATTGCAGATGCTGTTTGCAAAGCCTGCGACTACCTGCTCAGAGACCTCTCTTATGAGTGCATCAAGAGACGCAAACTGCTCGGTATGAACGGCCACGGGAAGGCTCCTGAAGAACATGCCCACGGTATTTTCATACCTTATGTCTGCTCTGTTGCTGTCTATCCATGTTACCAGGATATCAGACCGGCTGCAGTATTCCTGAAGCGCAAGTATCCCTGCCGTTATGCACAGTACATTACCTGAGGCTTTGAGACGTGCTTCGGCAGCAGACATATCTTCCATCGTCAGTCCCATTTCAGCCGTTTCCTCTGCCAGATCCGATTCGATAGAATCAAAATCCGGTGTGGGCACGCTGCACCAGTCATGAGACCCGAGTTTATTTCTGAAATACCGTTCCGCACTGGCATACTCTTCGGTTTCCATTGCCTTCTTTTCATTTAAAAGCCAGGTATAATAATTATCCTGCAAAAGAGGTCTGCCCTCATATGCCTGCGCAATATCATTGAGCAGAACCTGCATGGAAAAACCGTCTGAAATCACATGATGCATATCGATAAAAAGCCTTACACAGTCTTCAAAGCGGTACAGACCCGCACGCACCAGCGATTCCTTAAACAGTCTGTAAGGACGCACAAGTTTTTTTAATGTTTCATCCTTCTGGTCGGCAGGTACGTCAATAATGCCGACCTCACTTAACAGTCCGGGACAATAGCGCTGGACCACATTTCCATCATTATCAAATTCGAGCACTGTCTGAAGGGCAGGGTGATTTCCAAAAGCTGTTTTTATAGCTTCTTTGAGCCTGTCCACATCAATGTCTGCCGGAAAGCGGTACAGTCCGGAGATATTATACATTACGGAATTGATGTGTATGAACTGGTAATCTATCATACTGATCTGACCGACGGTAGCCGGAACAGAAAGCTTTCTTGCCCTTTCTTCCTCTTCGGGCAGGAATCTGCTCTGACCGGACAAAAGCTTCTGAGCTATCTTTTCCGGAGTATGAAGCCTGAAAAGATCGGTGGTGGTAAACCCTTCGATATCCGCCAGAAGCACCAGGCGCATTCCACGGATAGAATTACCGCCCAGATCAAAAAAGTCCTCATCTCTTCCAACAGTATCGGGATCCATCTCCAAAACGGCGGCAAAAGCCTTGCAGAGCTTCTTTTCAATCTCATTTTCCGGAGGAAGGTAATCTCTTCCGGTAGCCTCAATACGCGGTTCCGGAAGTGCCCTGCGGTCCAGCTTGCCGGCCGGTGTGAGAGGCATTTTCTCCATACGAACAAATACTCCGGGAACCATGTAGTCTGTCAGGCTTGAAGCCATGAAATCCCTGAGGGCTTTTTCATCAACCTCGCTGTCTGCCGTATAATAAAGACACAGGGTTTCCTTTCGCACCACGGCAGCCGCCTCCTGCATTCCTGCAAATTGCATGGCACGACGCTCCACCTCACCCGGCTCAACCCGAAATCCCCGAAGCTTCACCTGATCATCTATGCGTCCGGCATATTGAAGCATGCCTTCCTCGTTCCATCTTGCAAGGTCTCCTGTGCGGTAGACCTTTACTGTTTCACCGTTTCCGATCTTTAGCACTGTAAATTTTTCAGCAGTCAGCTCCGGACGGTTCCAGTAGCCGTCAGCCATCTGGGGACCCGAAAGGCAGAGCTCACCCACAACTCCCCTCGGTACAAGTGAAAGATTATCGTTTACAATGTAGGCCGAGCAGTTATACAGCGGTCTGCCGATGGGTATATTCTTATATTCCCGTCCCTTTTCAACCTCGTAAAATGTCGCATCAACCGTGAATTCGGTAGGTCCGTAGGTGTTGATTATCCTTCCCCTGACATTGGGGATCTGCGTCATTGCCTCACCGCCCAAAACGAAGTAATCCACGTCAAGCGGAGTCTCATCCATTGCGAGAAGCTGTCCGAACTGGGTGGAATAGCAGCCGCCGTTTATCCTGTTTTGCGTGATATATTCACGCATCATCGATATATCTTTTCTGACATCCTCCGGAACTACAAATATAGTCCCCCCGACTGTCAGTGCGGGAAAAATGTCCTCCACGGCCGCATCAAAGGAAAAGCTTGAATGAAGCGCGATGCGGCTGTCCACGCCAAGCCTCCACTCATGCGCTATGAAATGCACGAAATAGTTTAACGCCCTCTGTCCTATGACAACGCCCTTGGGAAGTCCCGTGGAGCCCGAGGTATAGATCATATAGGCAGGATCCCGGAAAGATACGCGGTTTACGGATTCAGGATCGGGCAGCTGCGAAACTGCCTGATCAACATCTCTTTCCGTGAGGATCAGCTTCGCGCCCGAATCCCGGATCATATATTCAACACGGCCCTTAGGATATTCGGGATCGACGGGCACATAGGCGGCACCCGCCTTATGGATGCCGATGACTGCCGCAAAGAATTCCTTTTTTCTTCCCATATGCACAGCCACAAAATCACGTTTCCTCACGCCCTGCTTAATAAGATATGCGGCCACACTGTCAGATACCCTGTCAAGCTCTGCATAGGTATACTGACCTTCATTATCGCTGACGGCCGGCCGGTCGGGAGCCATTTTAACCCGATGCCGAAAGCCGTCAAGCCATACCGCCCCGTCATCTGACGCAAGCTCATCTCCCTTTGAAAGCGCCATAAGCTCAGGCAGCTCTTCACGGCCTGTCGGCTCCAGCTTTGAAAGCGGTATTGTCGGGTTTTTTGTGACCCATCTTACTACATTCCCAAACAGGAGCGATAAACGTTTCAGTTCCGCCTCATGATAAACAAGGGGATCATAGATCAAAATAATAAAAACTCTCCCGTCCGGCTGCACGATGGCATCCACTCCCACACCGTCGGCATCATGGTCATCATGGATATACATCGGAACCAGAACTGCCTCTCCTGTGTCAGGCTCACTGTAGTTTTCAAAGGAAATGTTGAAGCCATGAAGCCTGATCCCTCCTCCCATGGCATCCTGAATGTCAGCAAGAGGGCAGAAATCATAGGCCTTTGACGCGTTTGCCTGTTCACGCAGTTTTTTCAGCATCGTCCGGGCGTTTTCTGCTCCGTTACCGAAGTCTGCACGTACCGGAACGGGATTCAGGAAAAGACCCACGCTGTCACTTAAGTCCATATCAGATCCGTCACGTCCCGAGGCTATGGTGGTAAATACCACATCATCGATGCGGTTTAAAACCTTCAGAACAAGAGCCCAGATGAGGTTGAAGCCGTCCGATAAAGTGGCGCCTGATCTTCGGCAAAGCTCTGAAAGCTTTTTTGTATCGGAGGAAGATAATGTAAAACGGAACTGGTCATCCTTTGAACGTTCCTTTTCGGGAACCTCACCCCAGAACGGGATGCCGGCAAAATTTTCATAACCTGAAAGCATTTCCGTAAAATAGTTTACGGCCGCATCCCGATCAAGTGAAAGCTGTCTGCGGACAACCCTTTCATAGAGTCCCGGGATGCCTTCGGGTATCTCCTCACCCCGAAGCAGGGCATTAAGGTCTTTTATCAGTACATCAAAGCTCCAGCCGTCCGTTATTATGTGATGTGAAACAAAGATGAGATAATCGGAGGGCTTTCCGTATTTCACATAAACAAACTGTGTCATAGGCTTGTTTTCCGGATCAAAGGCAGTTTCAAGTATGTTGGTACGAAGCTTCATGAGCTCTTCAAAAATGTCCGGGGTGTCCGTCCTGTCAATATATGTGACCGGCAATACCCGGTCGATCACAGCCTGACGGGGTTCTATCTGACCACTGTACAGGATCGCGGAGCGGAGCGTCTCGTGCCTTTTTGCCAGAGCATCCACGGCCCTGCGCAGCTCCTCTTCATCAACACGGCGGGTACATTCGTAAATATCCGCTATACGGTAGCCAAAGCTTTCGGGATGTGAAACGTGTTCAAGGAGCATGCCTTCCTGCATGGGGGTCAGAGGATATATCCGCTCCACCTTTTCTCCCTGCTTTTCAAATCTGTCATAGACTGCCTTTATGCTTTCCTCACTCCAGACCCTTTCCTTATCGTCGATCTCCTGCTTATCCGTAGCTTCATCAGCATCATGCAGCAGTGCTGCTATGTCCGCTGCCGTGCGTCCCTTCATTACATCGGCCACGGAAACCCTGAAGCCTTTGTTTCGAAGGATGCTTACCATACGGATCGCCTTGATGGAATCTCCTCCAAGCTCAAAGAAGTCATAGGTAACGCTTACGGCCTCTCCCATGGAAAGAACCTCTGCCATGACCTCTGCCACCATGCATTCTTCTTTTGTTGAAGGCGCAACATATTCCCCCGCCGACCTGTAAACAGGCTCGGGCAGTTTTTTCCGGTCGATCTTTCCGTTTGCCGTCTCAGGCATCTCCTCCATTCTTATGAAGATCTGCGGAACCATGAAATCGACAAGCTTTCCGGCCATGAAGGTCTTCAGCTCCTCCTCGTCCACATCTGCCGAAACAGTATAATAAAGACAAAGCGTGTCCTTGCGTACCTCTGCAGCAGTCTGGCTAATTCCCGTAAATAACAAGGCACAGCGTTCGATCTCGCCAAGCTCGACACGGAACCCCCGAAGCTTTACCTGAGTGTCGATACGGCCGGAATACTCAAGTTGCCCGTCTTCATTCCAGCGTGCAAGATCCCCGGTACGGTAGATCCGGACCGTCTCTCCGTTTTGCAGATCAAGAGTAGTAAATTTTTCCTTTGTAAGCTCCGGCCGGTTATAATAACCCAGTGCAAGCTGGGGTCCGGCCATACAAAGCTCACCTGTTTCACCCCTTTGGATAAGCTCAAGCTTTTCATTTACTATGTAGGCCGAGCAGTTACAAAGCGGTCTCCCGATCGGAATATTTCCGTATCCGCGCCCCTTTTTTATTTTGTAAAAGGTTGAATCCACCGTGAACTCAGTAGGTCCGTATGTGTTGTAGATCTTTCCCCTGACATTGGGAACCTGAGTCATGGCCTCGCCGCCTAGAACAAAATAGTCCACATCAAGAGGAGTCTCATCCATTCCGAGAAGCTGACCGAAGAGGGTTGAATAGCATCCCCCGTTTATATTATTTTTCTTAATAAAATCCCGAACCTCAAAAACATCCTTTCTCATCCGTTCCGGAATTATAAAGACACTTCCGCCTGCACAAAGAGGAGGAAATATATCTTCGACAGAAGCATCAAAGGCGAAGTTTGCATGGAGGGCGATGCGGCTGTGTTTTCCGAGTCCCCAATGATGTCTTATGGCATGAACGAAATTAGTCAGGGCCCGCTGCGGTATCACGACTCCCTTCGGCTCTCCGGTGGAGCCCGAGGTGTAGATCATATATGCCCTCCCATCCGGTCTGCACCTGAAGGATGAAAGGGATCTGCCCCTTCCCGCTGAACAAAGACGCAGAACACTCTTTTTCGTAAGAGTCAGCCTTGCCCCGGAGTCATGCAGCATATAGGAGATGCGCCCCGACGGGGATTCGAGGTCGATGGGAAGGTATGCGGCGCCTGCCTTGAAAATGGCGGTAACGGCCACAAAAAACTCTTTTTCACGGTCAAGTCTCACCGCAACAAATTCATCCGGCTTTACTTTCTCGTCTTCGACGAGAGCCGCAGCCAGCTCATCGGAGAGGCGGTCAAGTTCTTCATAGGTGAGGCTTCCGTACTCATCCGCCACCGCGATATGACCGGGGTCTTTCTTCACCTGTTCCTCAAAAAGGTCCAGCCAGGTAAGGGACGCATCATACTTCAGTTCCGGTCCCTTTGACAGCTTAAGTATTTCCTCTAGTTCTTTTTTGTCTAACATGATCTTTATCCTTATCTGATGATCTTATCCGGGAAAAGGAAGATCTGCTTCCTTGAAAAGATCCTCAAGTGTTGTTTCCGGATGCTTTCTTAAGCTGAGCATCGCCCTGTCAAAGCTCACCATCATATCCATGAACTGCTTCACATCCTCTTCGCGATATCTGTCATCGGAGAATTCAAGAAACATGAGGATACCCTCATCCGTGTCGATGATCTCCACATCCATGGCGGTCTCGGAAGCGATATCCGGAAAATCGATATCGACATCTTCCATATCAAGAGGCATCTCGTCTGCACAGTTCCAGTTATTCTCCTGATATATGAAGATGAAATGATCATTTTCCCTTACGGCAGAACCTTTATCGATATACGGATAATCACAGTGAGCTATGCCGGAGCTGATCTGTTCGGCAACATCCGCATAGATCTCACCCATAGTCATATCCGGGGAAAGAGAAAGCGCAACGGGAAGCTCCCTGAAAAGCAGGCCCAGGATATCAGTCAGGTTTCTGGAATCCCTGCCCTTGTAGACCCATACTGTCATTACATCCTTTTTCCCGTTCATCGCAGCCATGGCAAGAAGCTCTGATATCATGAATATCCCGTTTTTCCCGAGATTGGAGACTTCTTCAAGCTCTTTTAACTCATCCTCAGACAGGTCAAGCAGCATTTCCATTTCATCATAGCCGTTTTTTCGGCTTTCCATCTCGCAGTCAAGCCGTATGCTCCAATCGGTACCGTCGTAGCGGTTTTCAAAATACTCACGGCTCTTTGCATACTGTTCGCTGAGCTTATGGTGTTCACGTTCATGGAGCATGAGATAGTATCCGTCCGGTTCCTTCGGCGCAGGATACTCTTTGTCCAGATAAAGATCACATACCTCCTTTATCATGATCTTGCCCGAAGCACCGTCAAAAAACATATGATGGATCTCGTAAAACCAGTAAAGGGCTTCCTCTGTCTGAAACAGACGGTTCCTTACAAGAGATCTTTTCATGAGACCGTCAAAGGGATGAACCAGGTTATCCGCCAGCTCTTCAATCTCGTCCTCGGAAATCTCCTCGATCTCTACAGGCACGAAAAGCTCCGGAGTATAGCGCTGGACAACTTCACCATCCTCATTATACGAAAGTGAAGTCAGAAGCGCAGGGTGGCTTTGTATCATCGCATTTATGGAATCCCTCAGCCTTTCGGCATCGAGATCCTCATTAAACTTAAGCATGCCTGCTATATTGAGCATTGTGGATTTTGGTGTATATAACTGATAATCAAACATATATAACTGTTCGTATGTCAGAGGATAAGATCTGGTCATTGCCTTTTTGATGCGGTCTTTTCTCGAAAGTCCGCTGTCAGGCACACGCTCTTCAAGATACAGAGCCGCGATCTTTTCAGGAGTACGTCCGCGGAAGATCTGGGTGACATTCAGCTCCGGAAGATCGCAACTGACTATGAGTTCCATGGCCAGGATCGAACTGCCGCCAAGGGTGTAGAAATCATCCCTTGCACCGATACGCGAAACGGAAAGGATTTTGGCCATTGCATCGCACAATGCCTTTTCTTCCGGGGTTTTCGGCTCGGCATAGGTATCCTCCTTTGAAACGATTTCTGGCTTTGGGAGCATCCTGCGGGAAACCTTACCGTTTGCGGTACGCGGAAGGCTGTCGATATGCATGAAATGAGCCGGAATCATGTAATAGGGGAGGACCTTTAACAGAGCTTTCCTCGCCTTCTCTGCATCAAGCTCAATATCATCCGTATAATAAAGACAGATAAAGGCATCATCTCCCTCAGTAAATCCCCTGGCCATCACTTCCGAAACACCAAGCAGCCGGTGTACCGCCTCTTCAACCTCTCCGGGCTCCACACGGTTGCCGTTTATCTTTACCATATCATCGGCGCGGCCTTCCACTACAAACTCTCCGTCTTCATTAATCTTTCCCAGATCTCCGGTGCGGTATTCACCGTTTATAAAGGCTCTTACATTCTGTTCGGGAAGATTGATATATCCGCGTACATATGGGTTTTCAACACAGATCTCACCGGTTTCACCGTCCGGGACGATATTTCCCGCTTCATCCCGAAGGATCATCTTCAACCCTGTCATCGGATGTCCTATGGGCGCATTCTCATTCGGCTTATCAAGCTTTGCTGCAGAAGCGATGAATCCTGTCTCGCTTGAAACATAGAAGTTAAATATACTCACTTCGGGATCTTCTGACCAGATACCCCTGGTGGGTTCGGAGGACAGAACAATGACCTTTAGAGTCGGTATCTTTGAAAAAAGCCTGTAAACGGTCGGAACACAGAATGCCGTATGTATGTTGTTCTTAACATAAACGTCTACCAGTGCCGGGGGATTCTTGATCACGGAATACGGAAGGACGAACATGCTGCAACCCTGAAACAGTATTGCAAGATAACCTATGACCGAGGCAACAAAATTGGTCGGAGCGATAAGTCCGAAGGATACCACATCAAAGGTCACGGACGCGGCTATGATATCCAGGTTTCCGTATTCATGGAGAACTCCCTTGGGATTACCGGTGGAACCTGAAGTATATACCGCAAAGGCGGCATCATGCTCAAGAACCTGCTCACATCCCGACAGGGGCTCCATTTTCAGGATCTCCTTCCACTCATTGGTATCTATCGTCAGTCTGCAGCCGCAGTCCTTTTTTATGAAGGCTACACGTTCTTCCGGATAACCCTCTTCGACCGCCACAAAGGCGGCACCTGCCCGCCACACACCGAGCATCACGACAAAGGGCAAGACACCTCTGGGCAGAAGGATCATCACAAAATCCTCCCGTCCTATACCTTTTTCTTTCAGATACCTATAAACCCGTGCTGACAGTATATCAAGTTCAAGGTAGGTGAGACTGACCGCACTGCAGTCGCTCAACACAGGCGCATCAGGATTTTCTTTTACTGAATCAAAAAAAGAGTCGATCACTTTTGACATGCTTGTTCCTCTCTAAAAACTTAAACCCTGCAATCAAAAAAACTATATAAACGTGTCGTCAAAATCTTTAACTACTATAAGCAGAATATTAAAATTATATGGAAATATTTTGAGATTTATTATTGTCTTCTTAGAGAACGCTAAATTCCCCCCTCGAAGCAAAGCCTCTTATGAAGCTATGATCTAAGCATTAAAAACATACTTATCCAAGCGTTCAAAAGCTTCTTTTACTCTGGACAGGGGAAGGGCCAGATTCATTCTAAGATGACAGTTTCCATGGAACATCCTTCCATCCTGAACGGCAACTCCCACATCCCATGCCGCATGCTCTATGTCTTCGATAGTTTTCCCATGATTTTCGCACCACCTGCTGCAGTCCACAAAAAGCATATAGGTTCCCTGCGGCTTGCTGACCCTGAGTCCCTCAAAGTGGGAAGCTATATAGTCACAGGCATAGTTTACATTTTCGCTGAGTACTGCCTTTAACTCATCGGCCCACTCATATCCTTCCGGCTTGTAAGCACCTATAAGGGCATGCATGGATAAAACATTCATTTCATTGTAATGTGACAATGATGATTCTTTTTCAATCCTCTCCCTGATCCACTTGTTGTAAATGATATGGTAGCTTCCCACAAGTCCTGCAAGGTTAAAGGTCTTTGACGGCGCATAGAGTGCCACAGTACGCATCCTGGCATCCTCGGAGACAGACTGGGTCGGGATATGTCTATGTCCGTTCAGGATGATGT
Source organism: Oribacterium sp. (assembly GCA_017940955.1). The sequence goes on along the minus strand of JAGAXP010000274.1, from coordinate 232 downwards.
CCGACCATATTTCATCGGATATAACGAAGACATCATGTTTCCTGAACAACTCCATGGCCTTCTCTATCTCCCACCTCTCCCATACACGGCCACACGGATTGTGAGGTGAGCAGAATATGGCTGTATGGATCTTATTATCAACGATCTTTTTCTCCATATCGGAAAAGTTCATTCTCCATACGCCCTCATCATCAATCTCCAACGGGCTGTGAACGATATTATAGCCATTGTT
>JAGAXP010000273.1 GCA_017940955.1 Oribacterium sp. | reverse complement strand
CAGAGCGCTTTCACTGCTTCTCGGGAGATCACCGGGACGTGAAGCATATCCGGGCGACGTATTCTACCTTCATTCAAGACTTTTGGAGCGTTCCTGCCACCTGAACAAAAAGCTTGGAGGCGGATCCATAACAGCCCTTCCTATCATAGAGACCATGGACGGAGATGTATCTGCATACATTCCTACAAATGTTATTTCCATTACAGACGGACAGATATTCCTTGAATCCAATCTTTTCTTCGAGGGTCAGAGACCTGCGGTAAATGTGGGTCTTTCTGTATCCCGTGTCGGCGGCGCTGCTCAGACAAAGGCAATGAAGAAATCCTCAGGATCTCTTCGTATCGATCTTGCCCAGTTCAGAGAAATGGCTGTATTTACCCAGTTCTCCTCTGATCTTGACCAGAATACAAGAGATCTTCTTACACAGGGTAATGTCTTGATGGAGCTTCTTAAGCAGCCATTATGCAATCCTATGTCATTAAGTGATCAGGTCATAACACTTGTTGTGGCTCTCAATCACAGCATGATGAGCATTGAGAAGAAAGATGTTAAGAGATTCCAGAGTAAGATGCTTGAGTATTTCGGACAGAGATATCCTGAGATCGGAAAGAACATCGAGATTTCAAGAATGATCGGAGACGATGCAAGAAATGAGATCATTACCGTGGCTGAGGAATTCTTAAAGATGTGGAAGGACAGTGACGGGCATCTCGGAGATGAAGTAGAAGAAAAATAATGCGGGTATTGCCCTCATTATTTCATACGGAGGAGTGAATTGTGGCAACAACAAGAGAGCTGAGAGACAGAATCTCCAGCATTGACAATACCTTAAAGATCACAAATGCCATGTATCTTATCTCCAGTACAAAGCTTCGAAAAGCCAGAGTGGAGCTTCAGCAGACCGAACCATACTTTTATACCCTGAGAACCACCATACAGCGTATCATGAGACACCTTCCCGAAGATTTTAAACATCCTTATCTGGATCTGAGAGAAGATCTTCGTAAGAAGGAGAGAACGAAGAATTACAGAACGGCAATCATCTGTGTTACTGCCGATAAGGGTCTTGCGGGTGCTTATAACCACAATGTTATAAAGCGTACTGAGGAAATCCTGAAGGCGAGACCACGACACAAGCTGTATGTTGTAGGAGAAATGGGCAGAGTATATTTCCGTTCAAATGGGATAGATATAGAAGAAGAATTCCATTATACGGCTCAGAATCCCACCCTTCATCGCGCCCGTGTAATTACGGGACGAGTACTGGATCTTTTCCACGATAATGAGATAGATTCTGTTTATATCGTTTATACCAGAATGAGAAATTCTCTTGAGATGGTAACGGAAACTGAGCAGCTTTTGCCCATTGATAAGATCAATAAAGGCGTATTCGGGCAGACTATACCTATGGTTGCAGGCATGGAGGAATTCAGACTGGTACCTACTCCGAAAGCTGTCATCGATAATGTTATTCCCGACTATATCAGTGGTTTCATATACAGTGCACTGGTTGAGTCCTTCTGTTCGGAGCAGAATTCCAGAATGACTGCCATGGATGCAGCCAACAGAAGCGGTAACAAGCTTAAGCAGGAATTGAGCATTCAGTATAACAGAACCCGTCAGGCCGCCATCACTCAGGAAATTACCGAGGTTGCGGCGGGAGCGAGAGCCCAGAAGAAGAATCGTTAGAAGCTTTAGGTATCGGATTTTCGAAGCCGGTGGGTTTACAAGGAGATACATATGCAGATAGGAAAAATAGTGCAGGTCATGGGTCCGGTTGTGGATGTGGAATTTGAGACCGGTTCTGTACCGGAGATAAAGACCGCACTTAATGTAGATAATCATGGAACAAAATGTACCATGGAAGTTGCGCAGCAGCTTGGGCACAGTACAGTCAGGTGCATCATGCTTACTGCCAGTGAAGGACTTGAAAGGGATATGGAGGTTGTCGACACCGGAAAGGGCATCACTGTTCCGGTTGGAGAGAAGACCCTCGGACGACTTTTCAATGTTCTTGGTGATGCTATAGACGGAAAGGAAGATCCCGAAACCGAAGAACGCTGGGAGATCCACAGAAAGCCGCCTAAGTTTGAAGATCAGAATCCGGTTCAGGAAGTACTGGAAACAGGAATAAAGGTTATCGATCTTCTGGCACCCTATGCAAAGGGCGGAAAGATCGGACTTTTCGGAGGAGCCGGTGTAGGAAAAACAGTCCTTATACAGGAGCTTATCAGAAATATAGCAACAGAGCATGGCGGATACTCTATCTTCACCGGTGTTGGAGAGCGTTCACGTGAAGGAAACGATCTTTACAGCGAGATGACAGAAAGCGGAGTTATCAAAAATACTGCCCTCGTATTCGGACAGATGAATGAGGCTCCCGGTGCGAGAATGAGAGTTGCGGAGACAGGCCTCACCATGGCTGAGTATTTCCGTGATGTACAGCATAAGGATGTGCTTCTGTTTATTGATAACATATTCAGATTCGTGCAGGCCGGTTCCGAGGTTTCCTCACTGCTTGGAAGAATGCCTTCTGCGGTAGGTTACCAGCCCACTCTTGCGACAGAGATGGGACAGCTTCAGGAGAGAATCGCGTCCACCCGCCAGGGTTCCGTAACCTCCGTTCAGGCGGTATATGTTCCTGCGGATGACCTTACGGATCCTGCTCCGGCCACAACATTTGCCCATCTTGACGCAACCACCGTACTTAGCCGTAAGGTAGTTGAGCAGGGTATCTATCCTGCCGTGGATCCTCTGGAATCTTCATCGAGAATCCTTACCGAAGAGATAGTAGGAAAAGAGCATTATGATACTGCTCAGAGTGTACTCAGGATACTTCAGAAGTACAAGGAGCTTCAGGATATCATTGCTATACTTGGTATGGAGGAGCTTTCCGAAGAGGACAAGAAGACGGTTTTCAGAGCCCGTAAGATACGTAACTTCCTGAGCCAGCCTTTCTTTGTAGGTGAGCAGTTCACAGGAGTTCCGGGTAAGTACGTTCAGCTTAAGGATACCATCAAAGGCTTTAAGGCTATAATCGATGGTGAGATGGATGACTATCCTGAGAGCGCATTCTTTAATGTGGGAACAATCGAAGATGTGAAGAAAAAGGCTGAGGATATGGCAAATGCCGAATCCAGGAAGAATGTCGGTTGAGAATACTGACTGAATCGGTGTTTTATCCGGGGAATGCTTGATTTAAAAGATTTACCGGATATGTAAATTGAGTTGATGTGAGGTTTTGAAATGGCAGCGACCTTTAGTCTTAATGTGACAGCTTCCAATAAGGTATTTTATAACGGACCGGCAGAATATCTGCAGATCATAACCCTGACCGGATCCCGTGGTATCATGGCACATCATGCACCAGTAATATACGCAGTTGAAACAGGTCAGATGAGCATAGTTAAGCCGGATGGGGAAAGGGTGACCGTTGTTGTGAGTAACGGTGTCTGTACCTGTGCCAACAACCGTGTAACCGTGCTTGTGGATACCTGCGAAACAGCCGAGGAGATTGATGTGAGAAGAGCTGAGGAGGCAAAGGAAAGAGCCCTTGAACAGCTCAGACAGAAGCAGTCTGTAGGTGAATTCAAGAGATCACAGATGTCTCTTGCCCGTGCGCTTACAAGACTTGAATTCTCCAGTCAGAAGAAGCATTATATTTGATGAATTGAAAAACAAAGCAGACTTATGGCATTTACGCTCATAGGTCTGTTTTTTTATCCGGCAAAAAAAGAAATGGCATTGGAGAGCATGAGGATATAAAATAAAAGAAGGATTACAGTGGATACAGAGTATTTATATGCATTAGATGGTTGGATTGTCGGGTATTGCAGATTATATTTTAAGCACAGACATTCAGAGAGAGGAGTTCCGGATGAATACAGCAGAAGAATTAAAAATTGGTTTTATTGGTTTTGGGAATATGGCGGGAGCAATAGCTGAAGGACTTATCAATTCAGGCTTTGCGGCCGAAAACTGCTATGCAGCAGCAGGTCACTTTGACAGGCTTAAGGAAAAGTGTGAGAAAATGGGCGGAATTAACCCTGTTGAAGATATATCGGATCTTATCGATGCTTCTGATATAATCTTTATCGCAGTGAAACCTGCTAAGATAAAAGAGGTTATCACACCTGTAAGAGCTCAGCTTTCTTTAAGCGGCAAGGTTATAGTGTCTGTTGTATGGGGATATAATTATGACCGATACTTTGATGAAGAGGTTCTCGTTAAGGGGACTCATGTCATATGTTCCTGCCCCAATACTCCGGTTGCCATAAATAAAGGCATTTTTGTTGTGGAAAATAAGAATTCTCTTTCGGAAGAAGAATTTGAAACCGTAAATGAACTTCTGGGAAGAATAAGTCTGGTTATTACGGTGGAGACAAAACTTCTCGGGATTTCCGGTACAGTCTGCGGATGCGGTCCTGCCTTTACGGATATGTTCATAGAATCACTTTCAGATGCAGCGGTAATGTACGGAATACCGAGAAAAACAGCTTATCAGATGGTGTCAAGGATGATAGAGGGCACCTCAGCACTTCAACTTCACAGCGGAAAGCATCCCGGAGAGATGAAGGATGAAGTTTGTTCACCGGGCGGATCCACCATAAAAGGAGTTGCGGCATTGGAGGAACATGGATTCAGAGGAGCTGTGATAGATGCCGTTAAGGCGATTCAGGGATGAGACGGAAATTATGATACAGAATGATACTGACCGGAGTATGGTATTCTTGTAACAGTCCTTAAGTATAAAAAACTTGTCAGTACTAAGTAAAAAGTGTATTATATAAAAAAATTGTTGGCATGGATTTTTGACGTTAGGTCTTAAATGCCGGTTGAAACATTAATACAGAAGAGGTTTCAGGGAGACAGTATAGAGATGATGAATCCAAAAACAAAGAAAACCATATCAGCGGTTATTGTCATTGCTCTTGTATTTGCAATGGTGCTGACAATGGTTCTTCCTTATATTTTGAAATAAGTAAGAAAGAGAAATGCGAAGCGGCAGTCCATTGCGGACTGCCGCTTCTTCATTTTCGCGATATTGCCGTCACGTGGGTGTTGTGCTTGTACAAACGCACATGTGACGGCTGACTTGGAACCTGGCAGGGTATACCCTGCCAGGTTGAGGAGAAGAAATGGATCAAAAGATAAATCCGGGACAGGACCTTGTGATAGTGGGAGAGGTAGGTACCTGCGGGGCTGAGAAGCTTTTGGAACTGTACCAGGAAGAAATAGATAAAAGATTTTCAATGTTCTATCTTTCCGAAGAAAAAAGAAAGCTTTCGGAACAGAAAGCAGTAATGGAGCAGTGGTACAATGCCGCCCGTGAGGCGCGAGCGGATGAGACTTCGGCAGATCCGATTGAGTTTGCCATGCCGGGCTACAAAAAAATCTATGGCGTAACCGGAATCCGAAAGGTTGAAAAGGGCGGAATACTTAAAGCCTTGTGGGATTTTTGCGAGGCGGCTGCATTGGACCCGGAAACCGGAAGAAAAAAGGGATACGGGCTTGGATGTGAATTTAGATACGACAGCATACCTGTAAGCCAGTTTACCATGGAAATATGTGAGTTATTCGATGTTTTGCCATACAGACTTTGGTCCCGGGATTGTTTCCTCATGACCATGGAAAAGGGAGATCACTTTTGCCGTGATTTTCTGGAGATGCAGTTAAGAGCATCAAAAAGCTTAGCGGACGAGACATTTTTAAAGGGGTCAAGAGTGGGTTTTGACAGTGAACAGCATGTGAGAACCACGGAACCTGTAAAAGCCTCTGTTTTCGGAAGGATAACAAAGGAAAAGAAGCGCATAAGGGTAGACGGGACAGAGATCGGATATCTGACAAGGGAAAGCTATGAAGAGCTTGACAGATTCCTTAAACAGTGACCGGTGGAAGTGACATTCCGGTTGCCGGTAAGGGTTCGGAGGATAAGATCGCTTTACCTTAATAGAGTCTTAAGTTGAATGAACAGTTACAGGATATTAAAATTAAAATAATGTTATAGGGAAGTTTAAAAAATGTAAGGAGTAAATCATGAGAGAAAAAATCTTAACCATCATAGAAAAGAATTCCCGACTTACAGTCAAGGATATCGCAAGTATCCTGGGTGAGTCTGAGACCAAGGTTGCCGCAGAGATAGAGGCAATGGAAAATGAACATATTATTTGCGGATATCATACTCTTATAAACTGGGACAAAACTCAGGATGAGAGAGTTGATGCTCTTATAGAAGTAAAGGTAACACCTCAGCGCGGACTTGGATTTGACTCCATAGCACAGCGCATCTATCAGTATGATGAGGTTGATGCGGTTTATCTTATGTCAGGTTCCTTTGATTTTACCGTGCTTATAAGCGGAAAAACCATGAAGGAGGTTGCATCCTTCGTATCCAGCAAGCTTTCTCCAATGGATTCCGTGCTTTCCACTGCTACACATTTTGTTCTTAAGAAATATAAAGATCATGGCACCGTTATAGAACAGCCAAGAGTTGACGAGAGAATGAAGGTGTCACCATGAGAAATCCATTGAACAGTAAGATCACTGGTATACAGCCCAGTGGTATAAGAAAATTTTTTGATATAGTTTCGGAGATGAAGGACGCCATATCCCTCGGAGTCGGTGAGCCTGATTTTGACACTCCATGGCATATAAGAGAAGAAGGTATACATTCTCTCGAGAGAGGAAGAACCTTTTATACCTCCAATTCAGGCCTTAAGGAACTGAGAGATGAGATCACCAGGTATATAAAGAGAAAGTACAAGGTGGACTATAATCCGGTGACAGAGACCCTGGTAACTGTAGGCGGATCAGAGGCCATAGATATGGCTCTCAGGGTAATGCTGGATCCCGGGGATGAAGTGCTGGTACCTCAGCCCAGTTACGTATCCTACGTTCCCTGCACCATTATGGCAGGCGGAACACCTGTGCCTATAGAGCTTGAGGAAAAGGATGAGTTCAGACTGACACCGGAGAAGCTTCAGGAAAAGATCACACCGAAGACAAAGGTGCTGGTACTCCCCTTCCCCAACAATCCTACGGGAGCAATTATGGAGAAGGAGGATCTCGAGAAGATCATACCTATCATCGAAGAGCACGACCTCTTTGTTATTACGGATGAAATCTACAGTGAACTAAGCTACAAGGGAACTCCCTCCAGCATCATCGAGTTTCCGGGAATGCGTGAGAGAACTGTTTATATCAACGGTTTCTCCAAGGCTTATGCTATGACCGGATGGAGACTTGGATACTGCTGCGGACCTCAGATCATAATGCAGCAGATTCTCAAACTTCATCAGTTCGCTATCATGTGCGCTCCCACAACTTCACAGTATGCTGCTACTGAAGCCCTGAAAAACGGTGACGATGATGTAGCCAAGATGAGAGAGTCGTATAATGAGAGAAGAAGATATCTGGTGACACGTTTGAGAGAGATGGGCATGGAGTGTTTTGAGCCTTATGGGGCTTTCTATGTATTTCCGTCCATCAAACGCTTTAATATGAGTTCGGAGGAATTTGCAACGAGACTTCTTCAAGAAGAAAAGGTGGCTCTCGTTCCAGGTACTGCCTTCGGGGATTGCGGCGAAGGATTTTTGCGTATCTCCTATGCATATTCGCTTCAGGATCTGAAGAAGGCTCTGGACAGGATAGAAAGCTTTGTGAAACGACTTAAATAATTAATAAAGGAGCGCTTTGTCAGATACAAAAGGCGCTCCCATATCGACTGATGACCATTGCAGAATGATTTTTACAAACGGAGGAAATATGGCCTGGTACGATAGTGCAATTTTTTATCATATGTATCCGCTTGGTATGGTGGGAGCTGAAAAAGTAAACGATGGCGGAAAAGTGAGACGCCGCTTTGATCAGCTTACGGCTTTTATCCCCTATCTTAAGGTACTGGGATGTGACGCCATATACATTGGACCGCTCTTTGAGTCAGGAAGTCATGGGTATGACACCACTGATTACAAAACCGTAGACCGTAGACTGGGTACCAATGAAGACTTTCGGAAATTTGTGGATACGGCCCATAATTACGGCATCCACGTAATAGTTGATACAGTTTTTAATCACACAGGCAGAGATTTTTTTGCATTTAAAGATATTAGGGAAAAGGGACCGGACAGTCAGTATAAGGACTGGTACAAAGGCATCAATTTCGGAGGTCGTTCACCGAGAGGTGATAATTTCGGCTATTCCGCATGGCGCGGGGCATGGGAGCTTCCGGAGCTTAACTTCAACAATGAGCATATGCGGAAATATCTCATAGAAGTGGTACAGTATTGGGTGGATACCTTTGATATCGACGGATTGAGGCTTGACTGTGCTGATGTTCTGGATATCAACTTCCAAAAGTCCTTAAGATACTTCACGACCCAGATGAAGCCGGATTTCTGGCTTATGGGTGAGGTTATACATGGGGAGTATCCAAGATGGGTTAATGCTGAAACCCTGCATTCAGTCACAAACTATGAGCTTCATAAATCCATTTACAGCGGTTTCAACAGCCATAACTTTTTTGAGATTGCCCATAATCTCAACCGGAATATGAATATTGCGAGGGATCTGTATCTGTTCCTTGAGAATCATGATGTGGACAGGATCGCTTCAAAGCTTGATAATAAAGATAACCTTAAGCCCTGTTACATGGCCCTTTTTACCATGCCGGGCAAGCCTTCGATCTACTATGGCGGTGAATTCGGACTTGAAGGCAGGAAGAAGGACGGTTGTGATGACAGTCCTCTGAGACCTTCCATCAATATTGACGAAATGAAGCCCAACAGCTTTACTTCCTTTGTCGCCAAGCTTGCGGAAATACACGGTAAGAATTCAGAGCTTCACATGGGACAGTATAAAGAGCTTTATCTCCAATGTAAGCAATGGGCATATGCCCGCGTAGATACTAACAGTGCGGTGATAACGGCAATAAACAATGCAGAAGAACCGGCTGTATTCTATGTAACCCTGCCTGTGAAGGGTAATGTTGCCTTTGATCTCATTACGGAAGAAGAGATTGAGATCGAGCAGGATGACAGGATCATGATAAATCTTGAACCGAATTCGGGAAAGATTATAAAAATAAAATGAGATAAATGATTTTTTTAATGGAGGAAAAGAATGTCAGCTAGGTCATCAAGAAGAAAAAAAATAACTAAACCTAAGGTGGAAAAAAGTAACGTAGCGATAAAAAACACACCTGTGACCGCAGTCTCCGTTGATGCACCAAAAACCAAGAGGCAGAATATGGAAGAATTGGATCCCGTATTTTTAACGCAGTTAGACCGTTATCTTTTTGGAGAAGGCAGAAATTACAAGATTTATCAGAAGATGGGAGCGCATCCTGCTGTACTCAACGGAAAGAAGGGAATGCATTTTGCTGTCTGGGCACCTCATGCCAAGGCTGTAGCCATCGTTTGCGACAGAAACGGATGGGATGTGGAAGCGAATTATATGCTTCCCCTGGAAGACAGCGGAATATATGAAGGCTTTATAGAAAACATGGGTTATGATGAGCTCTACAAATTCGCCATACATACCCATAGAGGCGAAATATTATATAAAGCCGATCCCTATGCTTTTTCTGCAGAATACAGACCCGGAACCGCTTCAAAGACTGCTGATGTAGCCGGTTATCCATGGGGGGATGGTGAGTGGCTCAGCAAAAGAGCCGGAACACCGACATTTGCACAGCCTATGGCCATTTACGAATGTCATATAGGTTCATGGCGTAAGAAAGACCGGGAAGAGAAGAACGGTTTCTATAATTACAGAGAGGCAGCAGATGAGCTTGCACAGTATTGTAATGATATGGGATACACCCATGTGGAGCTTATGGGAATAGCCGAGCATCCTCTGGACGCAAGCTGGGGTTATCAGGTTACAGGTTATTATGCACCTACCAGCAGATACGGTTCCCCCAAGGATTTTATGTACATGGTGGATCATCTGCACCAGAAGGGAATCGGAGTCATTCTTGACTGGGTTCCGGCACACTTCCCGAAGGATGCCCAGGGACTTGCGGATTTTGACGGTGCCCCTACCTATGAATATCCGGATCCACGTATGGGAGAGCATCCTGACTGGGGCACAAAGATATTTAACTACAGCAAGAATGAGGTAAAGAATTTCCTGATCGGAAACGCTCTTTACTGGTATGACGAGTACCATATAGACGGACTTCGCGTAGATGCGGTTGCATCCATGTTATATCTTGACTATGGACGTAAGGATGGTCAGTGGTGTCCGAACAAGTTTGGAGGCAACGGCAATCTGGATGCCATGGAGTTCTTCAAGCATCTCAATTCAGTAATACGCGGCAGAAAAGACGGAACCATGATCATCGCTGAGGAGTCCACAGCCTGGCCGAAGGTAACAACTCCTCCCGAGGATGACGGTCTGGGATTTACCTATAAGTGGAATATGGGCTGGATGCATGACTTCCTTGATTACATGAAGCTGGATCCCTTATTCCGTAAGGGTGCACATAACCTTATGACCTTCGGTATGAGCTATGCCACTGCCGAAAAATTCATTCTTGTACTTTCACATGATGAGGTAGTGCATCTTAAGTGCTCCATGATAAACAAGATGCCCGGAATCTATGAGGACAAGTTCAGGAATCTGAAGTGCGGCTATCTGTTCATGTTTGGCCATGCCGGAAAGAAGCTTCTTTTCATGGGACAGGACTTTGCCCAGCTTCATGAGTGGAATGAGAATGTGTCTTTGGACTGGTATCTCATGGATGAACCATGGCATAAGAATGTACATGAATTCATGAGGGATCTCCTTCATATGTACAGAAAATATCCTGCTTTGTGGGAGCTTGATGACAGCTGGCAGGGATTTGAGTGGATCAATGCCGATGATAATGACAGATCCATTTTCAGCTTTATACGAAAGGACAAGACCGGAAAGAACAGCCTTCTCTTCGTTATCAATATGACTCCTATGGAAAGAAAGGACTACATGGTAGGAGCACCTGTAAAGACCAAATATACTTTGATCCTGGATGAAAACGGAAATACAAGAGCGGATGCAAAGAATGTTTATCTTGCAGAAAAAGGAGAATGTGACGGTAAACCATTCCGTATCAAATATTCATTACCGGCCTACGGATGCGCAGTATTCAGGTTCAATTATTGATAATAAAAAATTTGTTATTTTTTTAACGATTTTTGTTTCCTTTTGGAAAGCACTGTAGTATGATAGGTTTATCCAAAGAACGGATGGACATTTTTAGAACGACAGTGAATACATAAGGGTTATATGTAAAGGAGACAGGAACATGGCAAGAGAGTTATTATCACAAAAAGCAACTCAGAGTGTTTATCGCGACGGAGATAAAATCTTAAAGATATTTGCCAAAGATTTTGATAAGTCTGAAGTTTTCCATGAGGCATTTATCAACAGTCGTGTTGAGAATATCGATGGGATAAACGTTCCAAAGATAACAGGAGTCAGATTTGAAGACGGACAGTGGCTCATCGAAAAAGAGTATGTTGAAGGAAAGACACTTCAGCAGCTTATGGATGAAAACCCGGATAAGATTGATGAGTATATCGGAAAAATGGTAGACCTTCAGCTTCTTATGTTCACAAAGAAGGCACCTCTTCTTCAGAAGCTGAGAGACAAGCTGACCTATCAGATTAATGGATTAAACACCATTGATTCAAGCACCAGATATGAGCTTCTTACAAGACTTGAATCTATGCCAAAGCACTTTAAGCTTGTGCACGGAGATTTCAGACCTTCAAACATCATCGTTAAGGATGACGGAAGTGTGTATCTTATTGACTGGGTACATGCATCACAGGGTAATGCCAGTGCGGATGTTGCAAGAACTTATACCATTCTGTATCTTAAGAATAAGGATGCAGCTGAGAAGTATTATGCTGATTTCTGTGCAAAGACAAATACAGATAAGAGCTATGTACATAAGTGGCTGCCTATCGTTGCAGCAGCAAATCTTACCAAGAACAGACCTGAAGAGAAAGAAATTCTCGAAAACTGGCTTAACGTTGCAGATTTGATGTAAACAAAGTATGATGAAACCGTCGCCGTGAGGCGGCGGTTTTTTTGCGATAAGGAGTTATCATGGAATCTTCATTCATCAGAACTGAAATACTTCTCGGAAGAGAAGCTGTGGAAAAGCTTAAAAATAAAAAAGTGATAGTATTTGGTGTCGGAGGTGTCGGGGGATATGTATGCGAAGTTCTGGCAAGAACCGGAGTAGGTGCCATCGATCTGGTGGACAATGACACAGTTAATGAATCCAATATCAACCGTCAGATCATAGCAACGAGAAAAACCATCGGAAAATATAAAGTTGACGTAATGGCAGAAAGGATCAACGACATAAATCCCGAGTGCAGAGTTAAGACACACAGGATGTTTTTTCTTCCTGAAAACAGTCATGAATTTGATTTTCGGGAATATGATTATGTGGTGGATGCTGTAGATACCGTAACAGCAAAGATACAGATAATAGCAGCCTGTAATGAAGCAGGGACACCGGTGCTTAGCAGTATGGGGGCAGGAAATAAACTGGATCCCACAAAATTTCAGGTTGCCGACATATATAAAACCTCTGTTGATCCCCTGGCCAGGGTTATGCGCAGGGAACTGAAAAAAAGAGGAATCAGGAAGCTTAAAGTTGTTTTCTCCACAGAATTACCTGTAAAACCGAAAGAAAATGTGGAAAAAACGCCTGAGAAGCCGGAGTCTCACGCTTCTTCAGATTCTGCTTCCGGAGCTTTCAAAAAGGCGGTCCCCGGATCTGTAGCATTTGTACCATCTGTTGCCGGAATGATAATTGGTGGAGAAGTTATAAAGGATCTTATAAAAGACTGGTAAAAATCTCCGGAAATTATTAAAATAAAGAAAGATATTTAATTATGCGGTCGTGAGGTGAATTTATGAAGAGATGGTATAGTGAAGAGAGGGTTGTATTACTTATAAAACAGGAAGAATTTGCGTCCATATACCCCAGATACGTAAAAAGTAACATAAAGTATATCCAGGGTGAGTGGTTAAAGGATATGAGAGATCCCAATACACCCAGTGTCACTATGGAGCAATTCGTTAACCGGGATATTGTTGGTTCAGTCAAATGGATAAGAGCCGAATTTGCCGGAGGTAAGGGGGATGAGGAATCCCAGTTTTTTGATCTTTATGCTGTTGACGGAAACAAGGAAGGGGTCAGCATAGTGTTTACTCCTTTTATTTCCGTTGATGGCTTCGGAAATACAGGCTTTAACAATAAAAGAATAAAGACTGATCTTTCAGAAATGGAAAAGGTTTACTATATTCTTCCTAACAGACCGGAATTCAGTGATATGATAGGTGCTATTTCCGGAAAGGCTTATTCTGCCATTGCTCTTAATCAGGAGTTCAGAAAAAAGCTTGGTAATTATCTTCCGGATGACTTTGCATTGGAAAAACATGTCGGAATACTGAATTATACCTACGAAAGAGATCTGGATGCAGAAGAAAAAGCGGCAGAGGAAGCAGCGGAAGCCGGGGATAAGGAAGCAGCAGAGTAATACTGCGGATTATAACTTCACATCACTATTTGTTCTGCCGTTTGATGGTGGAATGGAGATTAGTGTGAAAAATACTTTTCATCACTATTTGTGCCGTCGACCAAAGGCGGCGGAATGGGTATTAATATGTATTATGCAATTTGAGCCTCATCGGGCATTTTATGCATAATGAGGTCAATTGCAATCATGAGAGACAGGCCGGCTTCTAAAGCCAGGATCAGAGGGAGAGTTTTTCTGAAGATAAAAGCACCTTTCAGGAACCAGACCAGAGAGGGAATCGCGATCATAAGAAGAACAGAAAGCAAAATCTTTCCCCTCAGAGAATGATCCCCGGATTTAGAATCAAGCCTGTCTTTTATTGTTGCTTCATTCTGTAAAGCTTCGGTTTTTCTGCTTTCCTTTGACTTATGGATCTGCGGGAATGTAAAAATACCGAACAGCTTTGAATCCTCAGGTTCTGCCAGATTACGAACCTCCACATTTTGAGAAAGGTCATTAACAGGGTAGTTATTCTTGTCGTAATCTGAAGGGAAGGAAATACTGCCGGCACCGGTTTCAGGATACGGGGAGGCAGAAGACAGGGACATTATGCCGGAAGATATTCCGGGGACTGCCTCTTCCTTTTCGCTCTTGAGCTGAGCCTTCAGCTTCAAAAATTCTATATCTTCACTTGCTTCAGTACTGTTCATAAGAGCCTCAGAAGGAGCCTTACTGTTATTGTTCAGGACTATTCCGGCATCCACAGGTCTGAAAATTCCATCCCGGGAAATGAGACCCGGCTGCTTTTTTGTATTATCGGCAGAAACATTATTCAGCTCCTTCTCTTTTTCAATGTTTGTGCGCACGATTCGCATGAGGTCAGTTAATTGATAGAATTCCTTGCCTGTTTCCTGAAATAAGGAATAGCCGATGATGACGGCTCTGTCATCTTCATAATCAATATGCTTTAAAACATAGGTGAGAAGCTCTGTAAGTTCATCCCTGAAAACATTGTTATATGTCGGAATCAGCGTAAAAAGCCACTTGTTGCTGTCCGGATTGTAGAAAACGGAAGATGAGGAAAGAAATACGGAGTTTTCAGAGATCATATACTCTTCCAGGGAAGAAAGAAAATCATTGAGACATTCCATAAAGACCGAGATGTCCTGATGAGATAATGCTTTTGTATCGAAAAGCCTGTTCATGGGTTCAAGACCGGTGACATTGTAGCTTAAGATCGTACCTTCCGGTGAATGTTCATAAACCAAAGGTAAAGCACCGGGTACAGGGGTTTCCTTTAAAAGCTTTGTTTCATATGCTTCCGGTGATATATCCATATTCCTGATGTTCATAAAGCTATGTGTAAGTGAATGTTCAAAACTGATGTTGTTTTCCATGATTAGGACTCTCCTTCTTCTGCAGGATCGATGTCCTGCTCAAATATACTGATTTCCCGAATGAAATTTTCCGGTTTAAATATTTTTTCACCATCCGGTTTATGGCTGTCCAATTCCTCTTCGATGGCAGTTCTTGTGAAGTTGTTGATCTTTGATTGAAGGTGGACAGCTCCGTTTATCAAAGTGGCTATAACTAAAAAAGTAAAGCTTAGTACATAGGTGGCTTCAATTGTGTTCATAGTAACTCCGGGTTAGAGATTAAAGGTTAAGATTCATAAGAATTGGATAAAGCCCCGGCAGCATAAGGGGTATAAGGGGCAGTGACATATGTTGAAGATCCTTGTTTTTGATTTTTCCGTAAATCAGCATCACAGCACTTAAAACAAATGCCGAAAGAAAGCCGCTGATAAAGATGAAAAGTACGGATCTTACATTGATATAAAGTGCTGAAATGGTCATAAATACAGCATCTCCTATCCCGAGAGCTCCTCTTGAAACGAGACTGACAAAAAGCAACAGAAGACCCGGGATAAATCTTATGACAAGGTCATTCAATAAAGAGATGTCAAAAGCTGTTTTGGTAAAAATATTATGATACAGGAATAAAGGGAATCCTGTGAGGATAAAAATGAGATGTATCATATTCGGCACAGCTCTGTATCTGAGATCAAATACACAGGACAGGAAAAAATAAAACAGAAATATAAAAAAACAGACTTTAGATAAAATAATAGTATTTAACATAGGGATTTTAACCGCAGCGGACGCAGCCATGTTTGCCCATAGCCTCTGCTTCGGATTTTTTAAAGGGTTGAATGTAACTTGATAAGGTTTTACAGGTGGGAGTACTGTGATAGCTTCTGGCCCCGCTGGTATAGTAAACAACTGACATTCTTGTATTTGGTCTGCAGGAGGCGCAGGGAGAAAATCGTCCTCCGAACTTCGTGCGAAGGGTTTTCATTTCTTCCCCGGAAGCCTTATGTATCTCATGGGTTATATAGGTACAGTCCATGGTAGTATGATAAACATCGCTTTCCTTTGTACTTACATAAACCGTGATATCATCCTTTATTCCGGTGTTTCCGTTATCCTCCATCCAGCGGTTGCCGTCAGCACCTATCCAGGCTCTCCGGCTGCTTACTACCTGCTGCTCAATGCTGTTCAGGCCAAAAACCGAAAAAGGCAGTAAAGCATCATAATCAGCCACATACTTGATGTTTTTATCGGTTATCTCAGAATCCTTCAGCATATCGATATGCGCCATTCCGGGCTGCTCTATCTGGTGACCAAGAGCCAGAGCGGAAAGGGTGGTTTCAAAGCTGCTTACCATATCTTTATCCAGCTTCAGGGTTCCGTCTTTTCTTTTGTAGTATTCAATGTATTTTTCCTGAGCCACCATACGGGAATTCTCTTCAAGGATCACAAGAGCATTACGCTGGTGGTTCAGGATCAACATGGGTGTCATGAGGACAACGCAGGCAAAAATGAGCAGTGTTAATGAGAGAGTTGCCTCCACCGTATATGAAGAACGGCATGACGAATGAAGAAAAGTATTAAGTTGTGTGATGTATTTGTTTTTATTTTTATTTTCTGATTGCGTTTGTTCGTACTTGGAGTTTTGAAATAAGCGCAATTTAGGTTTAAATACTTTCATGGTCATGTCGGGCTCACTTAATGTGTATCATTTTTATATTTGTAATAGGTCGAAACCCGGAAAGAGTAATCTTTTTCGGGAACATTTCCTGCTATGAGATTTAAAACTCCGATACCGTACATAACGTGTCTTGTGTCCGGCTGGAGGTCAATTTCCAGAGCATATAAACATTCGTCTATGGAAAAAGTGGATTCCGGATCCTTACCTGTTGTTCGAAGATTTTTTTCTATCCGGCTAAGCATCCTTTTGTTGATCTGAGTCTGATCCATGATACCCTGTCCAAGCAGAAAGGTTCTTAAGTAATCTCTGTAGGAAAGGCCTTTTTTTGCTGCATTGTCTGCTTCAATGGATCTGCTGCTTCCGAAATCCAGTAAACCGCCTATATCCATGGACCAGGTTTCCGAATTATGAAAAACAGGCACGCGTCCGTTTGAGAGCAATGTCTTTACGTCTTTTATAGACTGGGCAAGAGCCCAGACTCCAAGAACAAAGAAGGTGAAAACCGATATAAGGGCAGGGTTTGCGGTTACACACAAAAAGGAAGTAACAAACGCCCTGGCTTCATTTCTTTTGGCGGTATCCGTGTAGAGATATATGAGATTAAGCCCTTCTCTTAAGGTGACAAGCTTTGTGACAAATTCCGATAAATTATCATAGTCACTTTCCTTACCCTGAAGAAGGTACTCAAGCTCCAGACCTGTATTTCCGCTTGGGGGAAGAGACTTTTTATCCTGGGTACCCTGATGATAGTAGTTGAAATACTTCAGTGCATATTCTCCAATAAGAGCTATTTCCACCGGATTGGCTGTGGAATCCGTCATAAAATGTGGATTACTGTCATTGACTTTTGCTTTTGATGGAATTGCCTGACCATCGGGAAGCACCATGGACAGCAGATTACCCTCTATAAAGGTGCTGATATTGTCGAGAAGCTGCTTGTTATGGCTGTTTATCTCCGATACCTCGCCGTTATAGGTCACAAGTGGAAAACTGTTCCAGTCTGATGCGGCACTGCTGTAGAAAGCGCTTATCTCGTCATCAAAATCCTCTTCCTCTTCATCCTCCTCGTCACATTCAGCCATTGCTTCCTGAAGCCAGTCTTCAAATTCTGTTACTTCGTTTTCCACACGGTCAGCTTCGCTCCGAAGCTCAAGAGTCTTTGCAGGCATGGCTTCTATTTCGGATCTTACGGTCCCGGTTCCCGAAACATAGCTTTCGTATTCGGAAATCTCCGCATCTATGGCGGCGATGCCCTCTTCGGAAAGGGATGACTTACGGGATTCAAAGTCGCTCCTTAGTTCAGAGACTCTTAAAGCGAGAAGATCCGCTGCGTCTCTGTAATCGGAAACCGCTGAGTCTATTTTGTCAAGGGATCTCATAAAGCTGTCTTTCGAACTGTAGAACCCGTCAGGGGATTCATTACTCAAATCTGACCAGGCATCATAGTGACAGGCCTTGGAGCTTTTGGCTGCGGCGTCAACATTAAAAATAGCATCCTCCACCGCCTTTAAATCCTTGGAATCAAGAGCATATTTCTTTTGGAGCTCCCTTATTTCAGAGGTTTCGGAGGTACGCTTAAAGATATTCTGCATTTCCTCCGAAAGATCGGCTTCGTTTTTCTCCGAACCCGCAAAACGGATCAGAGAATCAACCATTCCGTACTTCATGTATTCAAGAATTTCTTCCTGAAAACAGGTATCCTCGGTGATATGAAGATGATCGCTGAGGTCAATGTTTTCCTCCTTCAGATTTCCGGGAAAAAGATTATGGGCACTTCTGTATGGTTCGGAAAAATCAAAGAACTCTTCTATGAGATCTCCGTCTGTCCGGTACTGAAGACCGAGCAGACGATAGTTTTCCCATAGTCCCCGATGGTACTGTGAGAAAAGAGACTCCATGGAGGCATCTGCCGCAACCTGCCAGTAGAACCGTTCTCCGACAGTTCTGCAGGATTCTGTTATCGTCAGCAGTAAGGCGGCGATCATGGTGAAACTCAGTGCCATAAAGATGGTCACTGATGATTTTGAACTGCCTGTGGTTTTTAATGGTCGGAGCCACGCGGAACTGAATGCCGAAAAAGAATCCGTAAGGCTCCTTTCTTTGGTACTTCCGTTAAACATTAATAAACGCTTTGAGCAGAGCTGTCGATCTGATCGAAGATGTTGGTGAGGAGGTCATTGATTCTTCCCTTGAATACAAGAACAAGGGCGATCAACACTACCAAAAATTTTATATAGAGGTGAAAAAGCATATATTAATCAAGGGATATAACATGTAATACACTGTATATACAGATAAGTTATGATAACGTTCATTTTTGGTTTATAGAAATAACTTAAAATTATCCGGCAAAAACCAAAATGACTGATGTGATCTAATATAAATCAAGAAGTATATAGGTTTTTCATTTTACAAATGTTGTCGAATATAATTTATAAATAAGAATATTTTTTAGGAATGAGCTGAATATAGGCAAACATATATTTAGTATATAAAAGAGGATTAGTCAGAATGTGGTTAATGGATTTATTTAAGAGACCCTCCGAAAAAAATGAGGAGGAACAAGATATACAATTAACGCAAAATATAACTATAACAAAAGAGGAAAAGGATAAGAAGAAGTCGGAACTTGATAAGCTTATTGAAGAAGCAGGAACCTATAGATCTTCAAAAGAATATAATAAACTATTATATTTTATCAAACGATTCCCTAAAATGGCTCCTTATAATGCAATGCTTATGGTGTTAGTTGGAAAATGGGTCGGTAACCATGACTCCAATCAAATGATCGTTAAGCCGTACCTTTTTACATCTGAAATACTGTAGCGTATAGTAGAGCCCGGTCTTAACATACCATCCTTTATAGCACGAATCGAAATATCTGTTTTACGGTACATATACTCAAATAGTGCACAGTAACGATTTATGTATTTTGTGGCCACACCACGGTAAAATTCATACTGTTTTTTGATAACTGAATGAAGGTTATTTACCGTGTTAAGATTGTAAAAGCTGGTCTTCTCGTTTTCGACATTCTTGATACTACAATCCGCCAATGTTTCGAGAATGCTATAACTACGGAGACCATCGGTAAGAAGCAGTGTTCCATCAGCGATATGATCTTTGAACACTTTTGCAACTTCTTCAGTTGAAGGCTTTGCCCTGTTTACAGCCTTGATGATCACTTTGCTCTTACGCTGTGCACCGGTACAGATACATACGTATTCATTGGAAATGCCACGTTTTTGTGCTTTGGCACCATGCTTGCGTGCCGGACGCTCTACGGAATCAGGCAGTTGCTTTCCTTTGTAACATTCAAGAACGAAGGTCTCGTCTAACTCGCTCACATCTTCAAGCATCTTAGGATTAGCTGAAGTAATAGATTCAAGCTCCAGAAGAATCTTGTGCCGCATGTTAAATGCAACCTGATGTGAGATTTTAAGACGTTCTTCACTATAGGAAAGAGCATTGCCATTGATGGTATCGTCGATCATGGCATCCCATATTGCCTTGCTCTGATGGGACATTGACATAACTGTATTGGTTGTAGTTATGTAGGTTTTATGGCATTCCTTACAGAGGAAACGCTGTTTACCGTGCTTCTTGCCATAACGGATAACCTTTTTACCAGAGCAATATGGACAGTCATACAACTCGGTTTTCTTTTTATCCGAGTGTACGCTCTCCATAATAGTATTGAAAATGATAAGGATTTCCTGTTTGGAGAAATCCCTCAGAATGTCGATGGCTTTTTTGATATCTTTCATAGTCATATCCGCCTTTCCTTTGATATGACCATTATCTCAAATGCCTCGTGCAAAATAATGCACTACCGACCCATTTTCACACTAACACCATGCTTATAAATATGCAAAGACCCGGTAGCACATTTGTTGCAACTGTAAAAGATTGGAAAAATAAATATGGGAGATCCCCAAAGCCTGGAGCTAGTCCGCTTATAATATTAAAAGCATTTGGACCGGTATCATATGTTTATGAATTAAGTGATACAGAAGGAAAGGAGTTTCCAGAAGATTTAGAGAAACCATTTAATAATTCCGGTACTATTTCAGTTTATGAATTTGATAATCTTATAAAAGCGCTACCTTTTCTAGGGGTAGAATTATATCAAAGCAAATATGGTACAGCGCTTGCGGGAACAGCGGAAAGTAAAGAAGAGATAAAAGTATTTGATTATAAAAATAAACAGTATTATGTACCTTTTTCAATAACAGTTAATGAAGATCATGATACTTCTTCTCAATTCGCTACAATTTGTCATGAACTTGGGCATATTTTATGCGGTCACTTGTATTATTCAAAATCCGTGATAAAGGAAGAATCATACCTTCCAACTAGATTTGGCATTTCAAAAGAAACCAAAGAATTTGAAGCAGAGTCTGTGTGTTGGTTAGTTTGTGAACGTATAGGTATTAAGAATCCGTCAGCAAAGTATTTAAGTAATTATCTGCAAAATAATTCAATGGTGCCATATATTAGCTTGGAGGCAATATTAAGGGCTACAGGGACTATAGAACGAATGCTAAAAGGTGATGTTGTAAAACCGCATAAGGCTTTGGTGATCAAGTAGTATGTAAATAAATAGCAGTCAACCAAATAGGTTATGAATGAAAGCAGAATATATAAATGATTTACTAGAAACTACTTCATCATTTTTATGATGTGCAAAAAAATCGGTGGTATTACTACCACCGATTTTTTTAGGAACAATTGTTTTTCTTGAGTTCTTCAACCACTTTGTCGGTATGATCTATTGTAAGTTGGTTATTATATCTATTTCGTTCCCGTAATGCCATAAAACTAGTAAACATAGCAGGGAAGAAAACATTTCGCATTTCGTTTTCCTCGGGAAAAAGATAGTCATCATAAGCATCCGTTAATGGGTTCTGAAGACCATAAATTTTTACAGGTTTTAAGATGTTACACAGTTTCATGTTGGGATAATATGGCATATCAGATAAATAATACGCTAAATTTGACAGTAGATTATTATCCGAAACGATGAGGTCAATAGCCGTTAAAATATTCTTTGCATAAGCAGGCACTCCTGGTATCTTTTCATGAAGAGATTTGGTGTATGTTTCAAGTTTATTTATGTTTTCTGAGCTTAAACCAATTTCTTGATATAAAGCGTGTGCAGGAGCATTTAATGTATTTATCTCACCAAAAAGATAATCATAATCGCACCCCATAATAGTTTTTAAGATATACAAATCAGTCATGGATAAGCGTGTGTCTTTATCTTCACTAGACTTGGATTCCCAATTCTGGTATGTACGAAGGATGCTTTCCTTTTCAGGCATAAATGATATGCCTTTAACGGTCTTTTCAAGGTTATGTTCTTTTCGATATGAATAAATAAGCTCGGCAACTGCGTCTTGTGTGTAGTGGTTATACTCTCTCCATTTTCGAAGACGTTCACTAAATGAGTCAGAGTCCTCCGCTAGTACAATCTTATCAAAAGATGGTAAATCGGTAGGATAATATGCAGTTTTTTTCTTTTCAGTTGTACGTAATCTGCTGAGTTTGTTTGCTATTGTAATCAAATAAACAAGGTGAATGTCACTGGATTCAAGGGTTTCAGGTTCACCATCCAAATATGCATCTTCAGTAGGAACACCGGCAACAGGTTTAGTTATGGTTATGGTCGTAAAGTTATTTCCGGATTCTTCTCCAAATTCAAAATCATTGTTTGATTCAGATGAGTCTAAATTTGTTAAATACCAGCTAATGTAAGTCATAAGGTCATCATCAGAAATGAGTTTATCTAATGCATTGATGATACTATGTGCATAAAGGGAAGAACTGGTTTTTCTTCCATCTTGCATAAATGACTTGTCATAACTAAATAATTTTTCGATAGTTGATCTGCTAAGACCCGTTTGCTCCGATATTTCTTCGGTATGCTTGTGAGGAGTGTTGATTTCACAAAATAAAAATTCATAATCACACTCAATAATTTTCTTAAGTATTTGCAGATTTGTCATAGAAAAGGGCGTATCTGCAGAAAATGAGTCAGTCTCTTTTGATTCCCATTTATGGTAAGTGCGCATAAGACTCATTATGCGCCGCTCTTTTTTTTGATTAATTTTGGCATCTACTTCGTAATCAACGGGTTTAAATGCAGGATTTCCTGAATATGTCTCTTTAAGAACTTCCTCGGAGATATCATCATCTTCAAGTCCAAGACATTTTCTATAGTAATAGATTGCCTCTGCCATTTCCATCTGGGAGATATCATTGAGCTCACGCCATTTTTTTAGTCTGGCACCAAATGTTGTGTATTCCGCATATGTGAATTGAAAATATTCATCAGACCTTGCCCAGATTTCTTTTAGCTCCTCTTGATCGAATTCCATAAAGCACCTCCTTTTCTTTAGTTACGAAAATAATATACAATGTGATGAAAATATAATCAATATAAATGTAAATTATGTTGTAGATAAGTTTCGGGAGAAACGAACGATAATATCAATAGAGGGTTAGAAGAAAGGAGTGATAAAAATGGACAGCAGAATGCTTCCCTCTATGATTACGATAAAACAGGCAGAACAGAAAACAGGCTTACCAGACTATTTCTTGCGAAAATTATGTATAACCAAACAAGTAAAGTCTATAAAGAGTGGTAAAAAATATTACCTGAATACAGATAGTCTGCATGATTTTCTGACAGAAGATGAAGGAGTGCAGAAATGAAAAAAAAACAGATCTTTAAAAAAATTATGGCTACCGGGATTTGGGTACAGCCTATCGTGATGGCGGCTATTGTTAAATACCTTCAGGAAATAAATCCAAGATATCTTATGGATGAGAAGAACTGGAAGTTATGCCTGATGATATCTTTTATTCCGGTCTTGCTTATATGGGGAGAACATATGGGGACCCCATCTGAAAATGTGGCAATGACTGGTAAAAATAAGGCAATGTATCCAGATATTCCTAAGGAGCTGATACGGAAAGAGATAACTGGAACTATACCACTTGGGTGGGATAAGCGTAGCAAACGTTACGTATGTAAACCACTAGAAGAGGATGGACATGTATTTTTGATAGGTGGAAGTGGTTCAGGAAAATCGAGTGCCTATGTAATTCCGGCTCTACTTGTGAATGAGAAAGCCAGAATATTTGCTGTGGATATAAAGGGTGAGTTGAGCTTTAAGTCTGCAAAATATGGAAGTAAGCACGTGCTTATATTTAATCCTTCTGATAGGAGCAAATATGGGTATGATCCATTTTACAATCTTGAAGAAAATAGCAGTACACAGCAGATTATGGAAACAATGCAGACGATAACCTATTCGTTGATTTCTATGCCAGCAGATCTTAAAGACCCTTTCTGGAAGAATTCTGCGAGAAATCTGTTAATTGGGCTTCTTGTTTATTATTACAAAAAGGGAACTAGGGATTTCGTAGGAATCATAGACGAAATATTGGGAAGACCGGTTAAAGAAAGCATACAGGCAATTATAGACAATGCTAAAAATAATTCCGTGGAATACCGCTACATAGTACAGTTTAAGGATATGGAAGATGAAACTTTGGGAGGAATAGTAGCGGAAATGAATAATCACATCGTTATTTTTGCAAACGATCAGGATATCAGATACGCCTTTAAAGACAATCCTAATAAAGTTAATCCTTTGAAATTGGAGGATGGATACAGCATTTATCTTTCAATCAGGGAAGAGAAATTATCAGTATATTACGATGTAATGCAACTGATAATCAACCAGACCTTATACCAGCTTGAAAAGAGGCCTGAAGATTCTGAGCCTATTATTTTTGTAATAGATGAGCTGCCAAGAATATTAAGTGCGGGTAAGTTGGACAGACTTCTTGACGGTGCAAGGACATTAAGAAGCAGAAAAGTATGTCTGTATCTTATAACACAATCCACAGAGGCTCTAATGTCAGCATTTACCGAGAATGAGGTAGCGGATTTAATGAGTAACTGCCCGTATATCGTAGTTTTATCAGCATCATCGAGCAAAACACAGAAAGCTGTATGTGCATGGTGTGGTAAGTACAAAGTAAGGAAGATGAGCTGGAGTGGAGGAGGCAATAGGAACAGGAATACAACAGTTTCTTATGAAGAAAAGGATATTGTTGAGCCTTCGGATCTTATGACATTAAAGAATACCGGGGAAGCGATTCTCATAACTCCGTATGGATACAGCAGGGTTAAGAAAGTTCCATATTACAAGGACAAGGTTCTGAAGCATTTGGCTGAGGAAATCGTCAAATATAACAAAACTATAAGTAATATGTAAAGTTATGCCGTTAATGCGGTGATAATGCTCTCACCGCAGGCATTCAAAAAGATATAGAGGAAGGTGAATATTATGGAGTACAAGAAGATTAAGTTATTGCAGGGGATAGTGGTATTTTCCAATGATTACATTCCTGTCGATCAGACAAAAACTGAATCATCTAACTACGCAGGTATC
This sequence comes from Oribacterium sp., assembly GCA_017940955.1. The sequence goes on along the minus strand of JAGAXP010000273.1, from coordinate 59,714 downwards.
GTTGATGAAAAGAACGGCACATTAGCTCATTATCTGGTGTTTTCTGATAAGCCTATCAGTGATTATTCCGTAGATGATGAAGATAGGCTGTATGAACTGCTATGTAATCTGTATCCGGAGGTTGCGGAAGTCAGGAAACAGGAGGTAGAAGCCATTTTTGAGGATGGCATTTTGGTAAATGCAGACGACTGGAAGGCGGCTCCCCGTCTAGGACTGTTCCCCGTTTGTGAAGTGCAGGATATGAATAGTCTGAATTTTGGTACAGGCATATTAAGAGACAAGGAGGCTTAAGTTATGGAGTACGAAGTATTTGTTAAGCAGTTTTTGGATGAATTGCAGCAGAATATGGCTGCACAGGGCGTTGAACTTCATCGCCAGGAAGTAACAAAGAATAATGGGGTGGTTAAGGATGGAGTTGCTGTTCGCTATGCCGATTCTCCTGTTGCTCCTACAGTGTATCTCGACGATTTATATGAGATGCACAAAGACGGGTATTCCGTCAGCAATCTTGTGGATACAACGGCAGTGAATCTTGAAAAGCACAAGAACATGGCTCCGGAGATGCCGGTACTTACAACGGAATCTGCAATGGAAAATCTTTACTGTGTAGTAGTAAATACTGCAGACAATGAGGAAATGCTAAAGAACGTGCCTCATGAGAAGCTGGAAGATCTTTCTGTGGTAGCACGTTTTAAGGTTGGAAATGACGGGAGCTTTCTTGTCACGAATGACATCTGTAAGACATTAAGGATGACAGCCGAGGAAGTCATGGAAGCTGCCCATGCTAATACGGAAAGACATAAATTTACATGTCAGTCCATGAACGAGGTACTTAGAGAAATCATTCTCGGGGAAGGGATGCATGAGTCTTACGTGGATGAGATCCTACATACCCAGGGCGAACAGTGCCCTATGTGGGTACTCTCCAACGAATCAAAGATCGATGGAGCCGTAGCTATGGCATCACAGGATACTTTAAAAGAAGCACACGAAAAGCTTGGAGAGGATTATTACATCCTTCCAAGCAGCCGTCATGAAGTAATCCTTGTACCGCAGAGCATGGTTTCGAACGTCGAAGATCTTAAATCAATGGTACACGAAGTGAATATAACCGAAGTAAGTGAAACAGACAGGCTTTCTGACAGTGTCTATCACTTTAACGGGAAGCACTTATCCATCGCTGATACCGTTTCAGAGACCTTAAGCGATTCATTATCAGAATCAGTATCAAGAACACATTCACACAGTCATTAAGGAGACAGTAATTATGGAAAAGCACAATATCACAGATTACACAGATTTATACGCAACTTTTATAAGAATCAAGGATCACGCGTCTGAGCAGGACTTTATTGTCCTGCCGGATACGGAGGACGAATCAGATGAAAAGGACAGAAAGTACTACAACTGATAAATCATTAACTCAGGCAGAAAGAGTCAAAGAGATCACAGACAAACTTGAACGTGGAATAAAGGACCTGTTCGAATCAGATAAGTACATGAACTATCTCCGGACCATGTCCAGATTCCATAACTACAGTTTCAGTAATTCCCTGCTGATAGCCATGCAGAAGCCTGACGCAACCTATGTTGCGGGCTATACATCATGGGAAAAAAACTTTGACCGCCATGTTCAGAAGGGGCAGAAGGGTATCCGTATCCTTGCCCCTTCACCATATAAGATAAAGAAGGACGTTGATAAGATCGACCCCCGTACTCATAAGCCTGTTCTTGGACGTGATGGACAGCCTCTCAGAGAAAGAATAGAAGTCACAGTTCCCGCTTATAAGGTAACTACTGTCTTTGACATATCACAGACCGAAGGCCGGAAACTACCTGAAATAGCGACTGACTTACAGAATGATGTTGAAGGATATAACCATTTCATGGAAGTCCTTAAGACGATATCACCCGTACCGATCGAATTCAGGGCCTTTGAGGGAATGTCACATGGCTACTATCACCTTGATGACAAAAAGATAGTGATCAAAGAAGGCATGAGCCAGCAACAGACCCTGAAGACTTGCATCCATGAAATGGCCCACGAAATACTTCACGACAGGGACACCGGAAAAGAAAAGGATCATATGCCTGACATGCACACCAGAGAAGTCGAGGCCGAAAGTGTTGCCTATACAGTTTGTCAGCATTTCGGTATAGATTCCTCCGACTACTCCTTCGGGTATATCGCCGGATGGAGCAGCGGAAAGAATCTCGAAGAGCTTAAAACCAGTATGAACATAATACGAAAGACCGCATCGGATATTATCAGCTCCATAGAAAACCATCTGTACAGAACGAAGGAGCAATCGAAAGACCTTCATGTTATGAAGGAACCCCAGACAGAACAAACCATAGAGGCAACACCTGAACCTTCTTTGGCCCAGTATTTGCTCAGAAACCACACACACGGAAGACACCGTTAGGTGGAATAAGAGGTGATGCCATTTTGACATCACCTCTTATTTTTCACTGATGTCAGAATGATTTCAAGGAAAGCGAGGATGACAACATGAAAAATAAGAGCGATTTTACAGAATTACAGCTGAAACATCAGCAAGAAATGAAGGAAAAGCGCGATGCGATTAAGCTGCGCAAGGAACGTACGCACCGCTTAATCGTAAGGGGCGCAATAGCAGAAAATGCGATTCCCGGGTCATTAAACATGACCGATGAGCAGTTTCAGGAGGAGCTTTTACGTGCAATCCGTAAAAGCAGTGCTGTTGCGACCAGCCATCCGCAGGATTCCCACGGAAGTGCACCCCGTGAGGGTCCGTCGGAAGACCCTGCGGAGCAGCCCTCGGCAGAGCGCACGCATCACGACTTCTGGCGTGATGTATAAGTGCGCCCTTCTCCGAAGGGAGGTGGCGACCGTAGGATATCGGCTTCGATTTTAAGCATTGAAGAAGGGAGGGTTTTTAGATGGCAATATATCATTGTTCGGTTCAGGTCATAGGTAGGAATGATGGAAGGTCATCTGTGGCAGCTGCGGCTTATCGTGCAGGTGAAGACCTTGTGAATGAGTATGATGGTATTGAACACGATTTTACAAAAAAGAATTGGGTGGAGTACACAGAAATAATATTACCTGATAATGCACCAACGGAATATTCTGATAGAAGCACTTTATGGAATGCAGTGGAGATGTTGGAAAAAAGTAAGGATGCCCAGCTGTGTAGGGAATTTGAGTTAGCACTTCCTATTGAACTAACACGGAAACAGCAGATTGAGGTCGCCGAGCAGTTTGCAAGAGAAAAACTTGTATCACAAGGTATGATTGTAGATATAGCTATTCATAATCCTCCCGTCGTGAATGACAGGCACCAGCCTATTGATAAAGACGGGAACCCCACAAAGGATGTCAGCAAGATGCAGTTTATCAATCCTCATGCCCATATCATGGTTACAATGCGTCCGATGGATGAAAAAGGCAAGTGGCTTACTAAATCCAAGACAGAATACCTTTGTATAAGGGATGGCGAAGAAAAAGGATTTACTGCCCAGGAGTTTAAGGAAGCAAAAGAAGATGGATGGAAAAAACAGTATAAATATACTGAAGGAAAGAAAAAAGTATGGCTCACGGCAGAGGAAGGTCAGGAACGTGGACTTGAACGGGTGAATCGTTCTCCGAAGACTACTCCCTATGGCAGAAAAAATGAAATCATAGAGTATTGGGATAGCAAGGACAGGATTTTTGAGTGGCGGCAGCATTGGGAAAAAGTCGTAAATGATAAGTTTGCAAGCCTCAATTCAGAGACACGTATAGACTGTCGCTCATTCAAAGACCAGGGATGTGAAGATGAACTTCCTACCCTTCACATGGGTACTGCTGCTACCAATATGGAGCGCAGGGCTGAAAGAGAGATTCACGAGGGTAAGCCGGAGGCTTATGTTGTACATTCTGATATTGGTAATATCAATAAGCAGATAAAAGAGCATAACAGGTTCGTTAGGGAACTTAAGGCTAAGATTGATGCTATGGTTGAAGCTGTGAAGGATTTTGTTGGTGAGCTTGCAAGAAAATTGGAAGGTATCCGTGCAAAAATTATCGGTAACAAATATGAAGAATCTATCTTATCACATGATATGAGATTTATGGCATCAAAGATGAATCCCATAGGTGCGCGTCTTGAAAAATATCGTGTGGAAATATTCAAGGCTGAAAAAGCAAACGAAAAGGCCGCCAAGGAAATAAAGAAGCTGAAAAAAGAGCTTGTCGCCTGCACGCCTATTCAGTTCTTGAAGAAAAAACAGTTGCAGGAGCAGATACAGGAGCTTCAGGAACAGATAGAGACTCGGAAGGATTATATGCAGAGTATCAGAAGGATGTGTGGTTATGCTTCAGATCCCGAATATCAGGAAGCGGCGGCAGACTATTCAGCGAAGTATAAGGATTATGAGAAGATGGAAACTACTGTGAATCGTCTTCAGCAGGATAATAAACAGCTTTTGGCAGATTATCAATCCGAGATTAGAAAAGAAGACCACTCTATTACTGAAGAACTTCGGGAGAGGCGGGAGGTTGCCAGATCTGAAATGGAAACGGCTACCAAATCGAAGTTAAAGGAGAAATATGGGTATGGTTTTGAAGAAGGTAAGTTTGCTGATGCAAGGCGTGATACAGATGAAAATTTGGGAATCAAGGCAAAAAAAGTAAATATCAAGCAGCTTATAAGAGATAATAAAGTTTCGGCAAAACAGAAGGAAGAACAGACACCGGAACTTAGTAAGAAGAAGTCTAATCACCATCATCGTTAAGAAATCAGGGGTTATCATATTGTATGATAGCCCCTACTTTCATATTGAAACCTATAATGATTTGTCATATAATCAACCGAGCTGGTTCAATTTTGTGAACGCAAGAAAAGGAAATAATGAATGAATAACGAATTTTTTGTAAACGACAGATATCATGTTTTGAAGATTTTATATGAAAATCAGGTTACTATAGGTGAAAACGTATTCACTCCAATCACGCAAGAAGAACTTGCTACAATGACTAAATGGAGCAAGGCAAAGGTTAATAAAGTCTTGAATGAACTGATTGACAACGGATATGTCACGGTATTTAGTCGCTCAAAAGGCAGATATCAGATTACTGAGAGTGGTCTTGATATCATGAAAGATTAGTATAAAAAGAAGAATAGGATATAGAATAAGATATGATAGGCATAGATGTTATTGAACAGCATATTGCTGATAGGAGCCTTGACCTGTTAGAGATTCTTCTGAAAGATAAAACAACTGGAAGATATATTAGGTGGTGTACAGACAACTATTCTTCTTTTGGGGAAGGGTATCAAGCTGAACAAGAGATGGTGCCACAGCTTATCATCGCTAGCAACACTCAGCTAATTCAACCAAGGGTGGCAAAGTCAACAGAGGAACAAATCAAAAGAACAAGGGATAAGGCAGAAGTCTTTACGCCCACATGGATAGTCAATGAGCAGAACAATCTCGTTGATGATGCATGGTTTGGAAGATCTGGCGTTTTTAGTAAGTCAGAAGGAAACACATGGAAGGTGGTTAGGCGGCGAGTTCGTTTTCCCAAGGGAAAGTCATGGCAACAATATGTTGACTCAAAAAGATTAGAGATAAGTTGCGGCGAAGCACCTTATCTTGTAAATAGATATGATACGGTGACAGGCGATTTTATCCCGACAAGGGACAGAATAGGGATCCTTGACCGGAAGATGCGTATTATAAACGAGAACGTAGATAACGAGACGGAATGGCAGAAATGGGTTATAAGAGCTTTTCAGAGTACATACGGTTATGAATATCAGGGGGATAATGTGCTGTTAGCAAGGGAAAACTTGTTATATACCTATTGTGATAATATGGAGTTGAAATTTGGGAAAGAGCCAACTCTTATGCAACAGAAGAAGATAGCTAACATTGTCGCATGGAATATATGGCAAATGGACGGTATCACCATGACAGTTCCATATAGTTTCCGGGATCCTGAATACTCACAGATATCTCTCTTTGATATATTTGGTGAGGAATCAGGATTATATGAGAAGGAAGAACAGGAAGCGGTACCATGCAAGATATTTGACTGGCAGTCAAATGAAAGCATAGAGTTTAGATCAATGATTAAGGAGTGACGCATGGAAAACACGGGGTTCAAGAATGCCTTTGAGTATAAAGTCATATATGTATGGACGGCGGCAAATAATCCAGCATATAACGGATATGTGAAGGTCGGAGATGCTACAGTAAAGACAGAGCTATCTATTGATGTACTGTCTCCAAATTGTCGTGAACTGAATCAAGCTGCCCTTGCAAGAATAAAGTCTTACACAAATACAGCAGGACTTACTCCGAAGCTGTTGCATACAGAGCTTGCAGTTAGAAGTGTAAAGAATAAAGATGGAAAGATAGGAATTGAGGCTTTCAGAGATCACCAGGTTCATGCGGTGCTGAAGAACTCCGGTATTGAGAATGTTGAACTTGGAGAAACTACTGGAAAAGAATGGTTTGAAATAGATGTTGAAACGGCAAAGAAAGCCATTGATGCCGTAAAGAAGGGATATTCAAATCTCAGTAATACAGATGTCATAAAATATGCTCCAATCATCTTCAGACCGGAACAGGCAGAGTGCATCACAAAGGTCGTAAAGCATTTTAAGAAGGCTGACCGTTTCCTCATAAACGCTAAAATGCGTTACGGAAAGACTTTTGTATCTTTGGAGATTGTGAAGCAATGTGGTTTCAAGAAGACTATCATCATGACTCATCGTCCGGTCGTGGATGCTGGATGGTATGAGGACTTTACAAAGATATTTGCAGAAAAGAAAGAATACATATATGGGTCAAAAGCATCCGGATATACGCTGGATGACCTTCTTAAGAAAGAGCACCCGTTTATATATTTTGCATCTGTACAGGATCTTAGAGGATCTGAACAGGTAGGCGGTAAGTTTGACAAGAATAATGTCGTTTTTGATACCGTTTGGGATTGTGTGATCGTGGATGAAGCGCATGAAGGAACCACAACGGCACTCGGCGAAGATACAGTAAAGGCTGTCGTAAAGGAAGGGTTCGGAACAAAGTTTCTTGCGTTATCGGGAACGCCCTTTAACATTTTGACGGACTATGGCGAAGATTCCATCTATACATGGGACTATATCATGGAGCAGGAGTGCAAGTCTGAGTGGGATAAGCTTCACTTTGGCGACTCGAATCCTTATGAGGAGCTGCCGGAGCTGCGTATATATACTTATGATCTTGGAGATATCCTCCACAACAGCAATTATATTACATTTGAAGATAAAGCCTTTAATTTCCACGAGTTTTTCCGTACATGGACCGGAGATTTTAGCCACGATTATGCGGATATGCCTGAAGGTGCAAGTGTCGGTGATTTTGTCCATGAAGCGGATGTATCAAGTTTTCTGTATCTTATGACAAAAGAAGATGATAGCAGCTATCCATATTCAAATAAGGAATACAGGGAACTGTTTAAACATACTCTCTGGATGGTGCCTGGTGTCAGAGAAGCCAAGGCATTAAAGAAACTGATGCTTAAAAATGATATCTTTGGAAACGGACAGTTTGATATCGTCAATGTTGCCGGAGACGGTGACGAAGAAGAGAAGTCGGAGGAAGCTCTTAAGAAGGTTCGTAAAGCCATCAAGGCGGCAGGAAAAGATGGATATACCATTACATTATCCTGTGGAAAGCTGACAACGGGAGTAACGGTCAAGGAATGGACAGGTGTGTTCATGCTTGCCGGATCCTTTTCAACATCAGCAGCGAACTATTTACAGACAATTTTCCGTGTTCAGTCGCCATGTAACGAGAACGGAAAGATAAAAGAGACCAGCTATGTATTTGATTTTGCTCCGGATCGGACACTTAAGATGGTATCCAGCGCCGTATCTGTATCTGCAAAGGCAGGAAAGAAAAAAGAGGGGGATTCCGCTATTATGGGAAAATTCCTCAATTACTGTCCTGTAATTGCGGTGTCCGGATCCGAGATGAAAGAGTATAGTGCCACAAGGCTTCTGCAACAGCTGAAGAGAGCATACGCTGATAAGGTGGTGAGGAATGGATTTGATGATAGCAACCTGTATAATGATGAGCTTTTCAAGTTACAGGAATCAGATATAGCAAAGTTTGATGAACTGAAAGGCATTATTGGTACATCCAAGGCGGCGACGAAGCAGAATGATATTACGGTCAATGATCAAGGTCTGACTAATGAAGAATATGAGCAGATAGAGAAGCTACAAAAGAAACCAAATAAGCAACTGACAGAAGAAGAGAAGGCTCGTCTGGAAAAAATGAAGAAGATGAAGAAGCTCCGGAACGATGCCATAAGTATTCTGCGAGGTATCTCAATCAGGATGCCGCTGCTGATATATGGCGCGGATATTCCGTATGATGAAGAGATAACGCTGGATCGCTTTGTTGAGCTAGTGGATGATAACTCATGGGAGGAGTTCATGCCAAATGGTGTTACAAAGGAGAAGTTCAAGGAGTTCCAACAGTATTACGATGAAGAGGTATTCATTGCTGCAGGAAGGCGGATCCGTAATATAGCCAAGGAAGCAGATACATATAATCCGACTGACAGAGTTATTAAGATTGCCAGTCTGTTCAAGTATTTCAAAAATCCGGACAAGGAGACGGTGCTTACTCCGTGGCGTGTCGTTAATATGCATATGAGCGACTGTCTTGGTGGTTGGGACTTCTTTGGTGAGAGCCATGTGGAAGATAACATCTTAGATGAACCGCGCTTTGTTGATCAGGGGCAAGTGACGCAGGATGTATTCTTTAAGGAGGATACGCAAATACTGGAGATCAATTCAAAGACAGGACTATATCCTCTGTATGTGGCATATAGTGTGTATCGGGCAAAATTGGACAATCTGCCGGAAGAAGAACGGTCACTTGAAAAGCAACGCGAGTTATGGTCTGAAACAGTTTCTGAAAATATCTTCGTAGTATGCAAAACACCAATGGCAAAGAGTATTACAAAAAGAACGCTTGTGGGGTATTCTGAAAATGCGGATGTAAATGCTCATTATTTTGATGACCTTATCAACACCCTGACCAATAAAGGACAGCTCTTTACGGATAAGGTGTTAAAAACAAACTATTGGAAAAAAGAGGGTAAAACAATGACATTTGATGCGATAGTCGGCAATCCCCCATATCAATCAACAACCAACGGCGGGATAGATACAGGAAAAGCAGCGAAGCAGGCAAAGCCTATATTTAACCTCTTTGTTGATCAGGCAAAGAGGCTCAATTCAGAATACGTTTCAATGATAATTCCGGCAAGATGGTACAATGGAGGGATGAATCTGGATGACTTCAGAGATTCCATGATCCATGATAAACATCTCATCAAGCTTGTAGACTTTTATAATGCAAAGGAGTGTTTCCCGACTGTGGAAATTGCAGGAGGTCTATGCTATTTCCTATGGAGCAAAGGGCATGAGGGAGATTGTGAGATAACAAATATTGTTTCAAACGAGAGAAATACGATGGAGCGTAGCCTAGATGAATTTGGAAATCTATTTGTGCGTACAAATGTATCCATCCCAATAATTAAAAAAGTTTTGTCTCAGACAGATCGCTTTTTGGATGAACTCGTATCTCCCTTAGATACTTTCGGAATACCTTCTAAAGAAAAAGGACACGACAAATATAAGGATGGTGACATTGAATTATTACATAGTGTAGGCTTTAACAGTCAGGGATTCAGTTATATTGAGCGGAGTAAAGTCAAAAAGAATGTAGATCTTATAGATAAGTACAAAATTAAAATATCAATTCTTGTTGCGCAAGGTGGTGAAACGGGTGTGCAACCAGAGAATGGATATCGTTGTATTTCTGGTCCGATGATATTAAAGCCTGGGCAGATAGATAGCTTTTCTTACCTTAATGTGGGGTTCTTTGACACTGAAAACGAGGCAGTAAACTTCCTTAATTTTCTCATAGGAAAATTTGCCAGATATATGATGAGAACGACATTTTCATCAGTACATCTTTCAAAAGGGAACTTTATATTTGTTCCATATCTTGATTTCAGTAGACCTTGGACGGACGAGGATCTTTATGAGAAGTACGGACTTACAGAGGAAGAACGGAACCTTATTGAAAAGACTATCCGTAAAATAGATTTGACCGAATAAGAGGGGCATATTATGGGTAATAGAAAATCTAAAACAGTAAAGCTATTACTGGAAGACGGTACACTAAAAGGTGTAATGAGCATCGTTGATTCAAGCTGGAATCCCGGAGAAATGTATTCCGCTCCGAAGGAGTCTGTAGATGCTTTATTATCAACGGATGCCTGTAAAAAGTTCGGCGTATACCTATTGTTATCGGATGACAAGGTATACATAGGTTAATCTATGGATTTGGCGAAGCGTGTAAGTCAGCATGTGGCATCAAAAAAATGGTGGGAACGGGTAATCATTTTAACAACTGCCGATGATATTCTTAACAGGGCAGATATTGATTACTTGGAGTATTATCTCATACAAAAAGTAAACTTAAAAATATAATGTATTTCATCTATATCCTACAGAACCGCATAAATACTAGCGTTCTAGGGTTTTGTAGACTATTTTAAATATCTACATAATCATAAGAACTACAAATCAATATGTAGAGGGTTATGTAGACTAATATCTGATAATTTATCTGTATATATGATTAATATGTCAGATTTTATTTTTATAATGCTATTGTTTCTGTGCAGAACATCATACTGGCTTTATTTCATGATATAATCTAGTGTGTAAAGTTGATAGAGGGCGTTCCCTCATGCACATTTTGTATTTTTAAGGAGTCTAAATGAAAAAAATTAAAAATTTATTAGCAACGGTTACAATGATATCAGTTATTTCTTCCATGCCATGTATGGCTAATATGATAGTATATACGGAACATGGGAGCATCTCAGGCAGTAAGGCTCCCATGACTATTAGCGGCCAATGGACCCAGGTAGGAAATGATTATGGATATTCACTCAATGGATTAGAAGGTAAGGATTACTTAAAAGGACTTATCCAAAAAGGTGGTTTCCGTGCTTCCGATGGTGACTGGTACATGGTTGATGAGACCACCCATACTATTAAGCGTAACTACTGGGCGACAGGATACGATCACGACGAATGGTGTTTAAACTCTGCAACTAATACTGGGCCGGAAATAATCGGCGCACGCACATACTATAATGCCGATGGAAAGGCCGAAAAGATACAGTTCCCTTTACGAAGAGGTGCTTATAGCGGCAATGCTGTTTTTGATGAGAGTGAATCCAAGTTTTATGACATTATCAGTTCACCCGATACACAGGTGGCAGCTCTTATAGACGCTGTCAATAAATACAGATCAGGTCATGGTGCATCCAAGCTTGAAAACGATAAGGCTCTGCTTACCATTTCAAACATTTTTTCTTCATACCTTCCGATAAATTCGGAATACACTGCTAAAATGACTATTCCTGAGGTTTCTTTTGGGATGACATTTAACGAGCCGTATACTCCTTATTACCGCAACTTGAGTGTATTTATGTATGATGGACAGGGTGGTTTGGATTCCAGAAATGGATCCATTCATGCTCAGGAGTTCATCAGTGTCGGAAAATGGGATGTGAACGAGATCGTCCAGGAATGGGCGAACCAGAAGATCTCGGTTCATAGAGATTATCAGAGTTATTACATGGGCAAGGATATTTATGAGGACTGCACTCCATCCCTTACTGACGGCACCTGTGTCGGTGCATCATGCTACGTAGATGCTAACGGCACTCCGTACTGGTACATGCTGATAGGCTAATGATAAAAAACAGGAGCGGCTTAAGTCGCTCCTGTTTTCACAACATATGTAGTAGAGGAGACCAAGAAGAAAAACAACGATATCGATACATAGAAAAAAAGACCTCTGGCACTGAGCCAGGGGTCTTTTTGATAGCCTTCAAATTTTTGAGTTTTGTAGATTTTTCTACTTTTTTCCCATTTTGTAAATTTAAGTTTACATGAGGGGTTTTGTAGATTTTTCTTTTTTTCGTCAAAAATTTTTTTGGGTTTATTGTAGCACAAGATAGCAATCGTCTTGATAGCGAAAACAAAAAAAAGGGAATATGCCAAAGGTAGATAAATTTAGGAAGCCTGAACTCGAACAGTATCTGGAAGAGGCACTCTTTCTTTTGGAATTGATAGGTATTACTGATTTTTCTTCTAAGCGTTCACAACATAATGACAAGTCTGGATTACATCATAAGAAAGTACCGAAAGAAGTACTGTTTTATCTTGATCTTGAAAACACAACGGATGACAGAAAGGTAGATGCACAACTTATTATAAAGGACGGCAAATATATTGTAAAACAAGGAAGCTTGTTAGCGCAGATACCAACACCTACTTGTCAAGACTATATAAAAAAGAAACGTGAGGAATATTCGGGTTTGATAAAGAATGGAATTTTGCAGGAAGATGTATCATTTGATAAACCTTCTGGAGCATCTTGCTTTGTATTATACGCATCTTCAAATGGGAAGATATTGTGGAAGACTGAGGATGGAATAACTCTTGGGGAATGGGAAGATAAGAATAACAAACTTTGATTTATTTGTAATATTTGCAGGTGAGATATATACAAGTTTGCAGCAGTTAAGCGAATAAAGATTAAGACCTCCAAGTGGATCAGTTCCGTTATGGAGGTCTTTTTATTATGATAGTGAAACTAGATCATCTAACTTATCGGAAAATGCCGTCTTAACATATTCTTCTTTTATTACAGTTAAGGTTGATGTGTCAATCAGTATGAGTGAGATATACATTGCAAGGGCTGACGGAGTGTTTGCTTTTAACATTTCATAAACCGTCTGAGAATCGGTGACGAAAGAATATTTGATATTTATTCCAGCAGGCATTAGCACGAGTTTTCCGTAATTATGGAACAAACGGTTTAATAAGCTATCTTTATCAATCCCCCACGCTTCTCTATTTGCTGTTATGAAATTAAAGTACCAGTTGGTTATTTTATCATCTATTATTTCTACCTCTAAATCATATCGTACGGCTTTATCGGATGTTCCTTTTATTGTCCATTTCAGATTACTCTTGGAAAGTGCCGTAGTTATGGTCGCTGTTCCAAGCTTTTCAAATTCTAAGCCCCAAGTACGCTTATTCCTATCTGGAGAAGAATCAGAATCTCTTATAGTGGAATATTTGGATGCATCATACCCTGCGGCATCCAGCAAGTCCTCATAAGATACACCATTAGCAGCTACGGCTGCTATTTTTTTTAGAGTAGATGGGATGGGCGACTTGTCGATACGCTTATTAAGATGTTTGCACATATATGCTGTTGATAAGCCACAGTCTTTAGCAAACTCTGTCTGAGTTCTGCCACCCTTCGCTTTTTCAAGAAGTGCAGCGTATTTTTCAATATTAAATTCATGGTCAGCACTTACAGCTTTACTCATAAAATCACCGTCCTGAATTTTTATATAATTAAAAATCTTACATATTATATACAGAGGATAAAACATAAGTTGATTTGTTTTTATTATATTAAGATTGATATATTAGGTCAATAAAAACAAGAATTGTATTCTAAATATGTCTTAATACTTGACTTATTGTACTTTGCGTTTACAATATAAATAGAACATAATAAAAACATATAAAATATAATTGATACGAAGCAAAGGCACATTAAATGCACGATGTATAAAAGATATTTGGAAACACAATGTATGTTTACTTTCCGAAGTCAATAACGACAATATTGTAGAAGAAAATAGATGGCAGTTTTACTGAGAAGGTGCATATATGAGTTATTGCTTTACACAGAAAATTGAAGATTCTGGAACAATATGGTTTGTGATCCTTTGCTCCGAAACTATGAGCATACTTGTTGAACCAACAAAGTATCTCAAACATAAGACCAACGAACACTGCTCCCCCAATACCGTACAGAGGATCGCATATTCCATATCGTACTACTACTGTTTCCTTAATGAACGAGGGGTAACAGCCGAGCAGGTTCTAAGGATGAAATATGCAGCACAGCATGATCATTTTATAGAGTTTCTTTATTGGTTGCAGGCAGGAAACCATTGTGACCGGAAGAAGATGCCGAATAATGCAACATGTAACAGTTATCTACAGGCGGTTTTTGGATACTATGAGTTTATTCTGCTGGAATATGAAAACGTAGGCGATATCAAAGTGCTAGAAAACAGAGATATCAGCTATAGCAGTACCGCCGGAGTTAGATTCCGACGGAGCATCAATACATTCCGTGGCTATTTACCGGAAGAGGACAGCGTTGGAAGGACTATCGAAGAGGATAAGATCCTGATTCTGTTGGAAACATCGGACAGTCTTCGCAATAAGTTATTGATACTCTTGCTTGCAGAAACGGGCTACAGAATTGGAGAAATACTTGGTATCCGGTATGCACAGGATATTGATTATGAAAAACATACCATTAAGGTAGCATATCGGGAAGATAATGAGAATGCTGCCCGTGCAAAGAATGCCGAGATACGTAGAGCAAAGATAAGCGACGAAACCTTTGAGATAATGATGTATTACATTTCGGAAAATCGCAGACTCTTGGATAAAACAGAGTATTTATTTGTTAATCTCTCCGGTATCACGAAAGGCAAGCCTATGAATGTGAATGCGGTATATTCTGCATTCGCACTTCTTGAGAAAAAGACCGGAATAGTCGTAACACCTCACATGCTCAGACATTATTTTGCCAACGAGCGCAGGAAACATGGATGGAGCATGGAGAAAATATCCAAGGCTTTAGGGCATAAACATATAGCGACAACAGAGAAATATATGAATATTGAAGAGGAAGAGATGTCGGAAGCAATGGAACAGTATTATCAGGAAAATACGGGTCTGTACGATATCAGCAAGATTTTATGAGATGGATTAATTAATGCAGGAATACAACTTCAATGATATAGCCGATTATATGATTTCAAAAGGGGTATGCAAAGGGATGAGGCGTACGAATATCTTGAGGCGGAGGATTATTACTACGATTTTGCAGGTATAAATGTCTATGACTTGGACAACATTCAGCCATCGCAGATGGTATCAAATACTGTCATTGATCAAATGGATGTTGATAAGTATATCGTGAAAGAAACGGGATTATCAGCGGAAACCGTAAATAAGATGTCAGAAGTTCTGCATGAGTATATGGAGAAGAATGGATTTTTTGCATAACAGGTGGACAAGCATATGGGAGCATTATTAAGAATTGTACCAAAATTAGATACAGAGCGACTTTATAGACAACTATCAGTAAGCAAAGGTGTTACGGGAAAGGCACGTGAATTTGTTGCACAATATCTTTTGGATAGTGGGGTAGATTCATTGAATGCTATCAACTTGACGGCTCTGATGGATTACAGAAAATACGTCCGCTCTCTTCTTATGAAAAAGGAGCAAAAGGAATATTACGAAAATCTGCTGGAACAGGTGTGCTTTGCTTTCCTTATATCCACGAATATAGAGCTGTCTAAAATCGCTGAAACCATACTGAAGTCTCGTGCAATAAGAAATAAAACTATTGGATTTATGCTTCTTTGTGGTATCCAATCTACTAATGATATTGATTATGAACTCCGCAGTGAATATCAAAAGTATCTTACTGAAACGCTTTCTGCAAAGGTATCAGAGTATGTAAAGGCAATGGATAAACTTAAGATAGCGTCCATAAATCATCAGAACCAAGAGAATCCGTTGCGTACTCCGGTATTGAAATATGAAAACAAGAAGATCTTTTTGCTATATCATCCGTCGTATCAGCTGGCAATGACTTTCTATTATGTTCAGGATAAAGAAGAATTGATGTTTGATTTTTCTGTGGCGACCTCGGCGGTAATGAAGAGACAGATATTTAAAATGCTTAATCATGTTCTTAAAACCAAAGAAAATTGTCACGACAGAAGGGAACGGTTTATTATACCGTTAAAACTCTTCTATCAATACTGTATTAAACATGGAGTTGATGATATAGAGCTGATATTGGAAAAACAGATACAGGGATTTCATAAGAGTATAGACGGAAAAGTAGGGACTAAGACGGAAACATATATGCAGCTGGTTGATAACATCAGAAAATTCCTCTTTTTGGAAGCTAAGACTACTAACTGGAATGCAAACGCATGGTATTTGGAGAGATTTTCTTTTGAAGATGGAAGAATGAACCCTGCCCGTGAGATCAGGCGCTTCACATTTGGACAGATTGAAAACAAAAAGAACCGTGATCTGCTGAAGGCATATATGAAATATCAGCTCGGCGTAAGTCAGAAGTCATCCATACAGACAATACGTGGACGGTATTACGATATACTCTCCTTCTTATTATATTTGGATGAAAAAAAGACCAGTGCTGTGGCTGTCACGGCAGAGGATATGGAAAAATACATTAATTATCTGGATGAAAAAGATATTCAGCCCGAAGGATTTAACCGGGCACTGATATCTGTTGCAAGGTTTTACGGCTATATCATTACAACCAAAGAGATTTCCAAGGCGCCACTGTACTTCGATTATTATTTCAAGAATACATTTGCAAGACACAATGACCGCGCGGTATCAGAGGAAAGTCAAAAAGAGATACTGCATAATCTGAAGAATTTCCCTGTGCATTTGCGGCTTATGTATCTGAATCTTTGGTGTATTGGACTGCGTATCACTGAAGTATGTGTGATTAAAGGCGGTGCATACTATTGGGACGGGAAAGATGCGTGGATAAAGATATATCAGAACAAAATGAAGAATGAAAAATATGTACCGATTCCTGCCTTGCTGTATCAGGCGATGATGAAGTATATCACAGAAAAAGATATCGGATCTGATGAATATGTTTTCAAGAATCGAAGGGGCGGTGCTTATGATGCCGGAACGTTCTGCAAGCAGTTCAAACATTGTCTTGAAAAGGCTGGTATAAATGACTACGACTTTAAATCCCATGACTTCCGGCATACAGTAGGTACGTACTTATATGCTCATGGTGCGTCTATAGAAGCTATCAGGGATTACCTCGGACATAAAGTGTCAGATATGACAAAGCAGTATTTGGATTATATGCCGGATATTATTGATTCAGCAAATGAGGAGTATTTTGCTTCTAGATCAAATAAGCTGGCTGATACTGCAAAAACTCACAGAAAGGGAGGTAAATGAAATGGATGAAAAAATCTATCTTAGGGACCTTAAGTGCTATAAGGATGCAAATGAAGAAACGAAGAAACATAAGCTGTATTGCCCTGACCGATGCTTTGACTTATCGAAACTTGGAAATAGGTGGATGGTGATTCAACTAGATTCCTTTATAAAAGACCGGGGGATGAAACTATCTCCGTTAAGTATAAGGACAGACTTATATCCTTTTAATCTCTTTTGTGACTTTGTTAATAAAGCCTGTCCCGGTTTGGACTCTTTGTCAGATATTACAGAGGAAGAACTGATTAAAAAAGCCAAGGTATGGCTTATCAAGAACGGGAAGAGTCTGACACAAAAGCGTACAAAAACAGCCTCCGGTAAAACTGAAGTTTCAGATTCGGATCTGATTAAGTATATAAGAAAGATTTATCGTTATCTGAAGCCTAAAAATGCGGGATTTGCTTACGAGAATGACAGATGGTATATGAAGGATATTCCCGTCGCTATAAAAAACAATCCTACAAAGGCGGTAGATAGTATTTCTTTTGAAAGGATACTACAGTCACAGATAAGGAAAGAGATAAAAGATGTGATATATATTCACCTTTCGGATGTTGCTTTGGGTACTGTGACTGCGGAAATGACAGCTATAAACAGATTTAGCAAATACCTTGCAGAACGATATCCAGAAGTAGATTCACTTAATGATATTGACAGGGAATTACTGGAACAGTACCTGATCCATACACATACGGAGGCGACCGGAAGAAAGTCATATAGCAAGGAACTGTGCCATCTGAGGAGCCTATTTATTACAGCGGGTAAAGTATTCGAAAACAAAGAGCTTGAGCATATCTTCTATCAGGATGATATAGCTAAAGTTCCGGTAAAACTATACAAAGTATATTCAGATGCGGAGCTAAAACGATTGAATGCTGCGATAGTTGACGGGGATGAACAGATTGCCAGGGCACTCGTTTTACATCAGTTATTGGGAACCCGAATATCCGAGACTTTAACACTGACACAGGATGCGATTTATATAGGAAAGAATGGGAAGATGTTTGTCCGCATCCGACAAGTCAAGACCGGAAAAACGTATCAGAAACCTATAAATGACGATGTTAAGAACCTGTTTGAGAAGGCTTGTGATTACACAAAAACAAATTACGGAGACCGTGAGTATGTTTTTGTCAATGATGCAGATCCCGACAAACCTATGCAGTATGGCAGAATCCAGTATCACATCATGGCTATGGTACAGAAGAACAATCTTAAAGACGATAACGGGGATTCGTTTAGGGTTGGTACTCATATTTGGCGGCATAACTATGGCAAGCGTCTTACTGAGATGCATATTGATGATGTGACCATCGCTAAGCTCATGGGACACGCTAATACGTCAAGTTTGAAATATTATAGAAAGATTGGGAATCAGATGCTTGCAGAAGAAACCCGTGATATGCGTACTGCTATGGATGATATGTTGAAGGAGATTATGGATGGTTGGGACTAAACGAAACAGATATACAATATATAATATCTAATACAGTAAATACAAGAAATTCAATGTGTGTTTATTTTCGTACAAAATCAACGATAATATAAGTAGGAGGATAAACAAATGGAAAAGTATGAAAACATGGTAATCCGGAACCGTCAGACAAGTCAGGAGAAGGTCGATAAAGCCATAGCTGTTATGCACAAGATGTTTAGCAATGATGAGCAGGTGGTGGTTTGTACGCTAGTTAAAAAGACAGGTTTATCTAGAGCATTTTTTTATAACAACGCGGTTGTTCACAGCGAGTTGGTTAGATTGCAGGAGTTGCAGTATGGTAAATCCTTTGTGGCGCCACAGAAGATCGTAATTACCAAAGCTATGGACCGGGAAATAGAGCTTCTAAAGAAAAAGCTTGCTGAGAAAGAGTCGATAATATCCCAACAGAAAACAGAGATTCAGAAGCTAAAAAAGGCTGCGCAAGTAAACTTGGTATCAACGCTAAAGGAATTATAGGAGAAAAAATCATGGATGCAATATTAGTTGGAGTAGATTATGGCAATGGCAACACCAAGGGAGACACAGGATTCGTGATGCCGTCGGGTGTCAAAATGCTGGCAACAAAACCCCCGATTGAGACAAAGACGCTGAGTTGGAATGGTCAGCATTACGCTGTAGGCATATCTAAAATGGAGATACAGAAATCCAAAATGGATAATGAGGATATGCGGATATCGACTATGGCTGCGATCGGTGAAAAGTTCAAAACTTTGGGAATAACATCAGGAGACATACGCTTGGGTGTTGGCTTACCGCTTACGATGATGGGCAAAGATAAACGGGAGTGCCATGATTATTATATGAAGAACCGAAAAATGAATTTTAGATATGAAGGTGTTAATTATTTGGCAAATATCATCAGCGTAGATGTATTTCCGCAGGGATATGCAGCGGTTGTTAGTCTACTCGGAACATTTGGGATGACAACGGTAGTTGTCGATGTGGGAAGTTGGACTATAGATATCCTTCCTATTACAGAAGGACAGCCTGATGTCAGCCGTTGCAAAAGCCTTTCACTTGGGACCTTAACTGCAATGTCTGAAATAAACGAGAATCTACGACAGAAGTTCGGGGAGGAAGCAGACGAGGCGATTGTTAAAGATGTAATGATACATGGAACCAGTAATATCAATCGGGAATATCTTGATGTGATACAGGACGGTCTTTTCGGATATGTCGAAGGTGTTATGAATAACCTGAATACTCTTAAGTTTAACTCAACTTTGACTGAGTTTGTATTCATTGGAGGAGGAGCGTCTGTAATTAAGAATTTTGGTAGAGATTTAACAGAAAATATAACCATAATTGAAGATGTTTGTATCAACGCAAAAGGATTTGAGGATATCCTTGCCCATAAATATAAGGCGGTGAGTTGATGAAACAGACGACGGTTCGATTTTATGAGGATGTGTCGGATGATATTAACGCATTAGAAAAACTTAACAATTATAAAAAATTTGGTTTTACAAGTTCTCGTGCAATGATAATAGCTGCCATAAACTCATATTCCCAAGAGGAGAAAGCGCCTCTTGGAATTGGCAGCAAGGAGATTGAAGAGTTGGCAGAGCATATTGTCAACAGAATGAAAGAAATAAATGTTGTTGATAGCAGTAATAACAACATAAAGGAGGATCAAAAATATGACAGCGAGACTAAGAATAATAATGATGAATTTTACCATAAAGCACTCAGCTTTATGGATACGCTATAAAAAGATAAGGAGGTTATTGTATGACGAAAAAAGTAGCTAATGAGGAACTTGTTGCGCAGTATAAAAAATACAAGCATCAAAATGAAATATATAGAGCAAATGAGACAATAGGACAGCTCATTTTTCAGAACCAGGGCTTAATTGAGGAACTGATTAGGAAATATACTATATTAAAAAATGATTTGAATGAATACGATATGGATGATATTAGGGGTATATCAGCTGAGGGAATATGGGAGGCAGCAGATGCTTTTGATGCATCGAGAGAAGTTGCATTTAGTACATATGCGGTTTGGAAAATAGAATCAAAGATACTTGATTGGATCAGTAATAACCACCTTATCCATATACCAAAAAAAATACAAAAATTATGTTCCCAGTATATGGATATCATTACAAAATATCAAATAGAAAATTATGGAAATTCACCATCGGAAAAATATATCGCTAAGTTACTTGGAGTTGGAGAAAAAACGTATCAAATGATCAAAGACGCACTATCTGTTTACCATATAGATACAATAAACAGGGATAAAGACAGCGAAAATAATGAAGAAGATGATATAGAGAAAATGCCAGATGAAACTGATGACTATATGAATATCATTATTAGAGATAATCGTGAAACATTCGTACGACTAATATTACGATTAAGGAAAGATGTAGAGAGAAAAGTAATAATTGAACACTTTTATAAAAATCGAAAGTTAAAAGACATAGCAGATGAACTTGAAATCACAGAACAACGTATAAATAAGATAAAGAAAAATGCACTAGGACATTTAAGAGAGATGCCCGAAGTTATAAATATAGCAAGAGAAACAGGAATCCTACGGACTAAACGAAAATCCACAGGTAGAAGGAAGTATTATGATTGGAAAAAAAGAGAATTTAAAAAAATATAGGGAAATACGAACAAAAGAAGAAGCAAGGGATTTTCAGAAACGATATTATGGAGACTATTGTTCTGAATATAATATCAATAGAAAGAAAATGAAAAGTTGCTCGTACGAGTATAGAATGATTTATGCTGGTAAACCTATAGAAGTTTACCTTGGTGAAGTTTATTCTCAAGTAAATGCCTATATGAGAGGTATAGAGCAACCGCAAGATGATTACAGAAGATATGACCTTGATATGCTTATAGATCGGATTAATGAAATAATATATTGCGCACCTACTTTGCCAGAAGATATTGTTGTATACAGAGCTATAGATGAGAAAACATTAAATATAATTATGCAAAGTGTGAAAGAATATAATGCATATATTGAAAAAGGTTTTATGAGTACATCATTATTAAAGGAAAGCTTACTAGAAGATAATTCAAGTTATACAGACCTTCTAAAGATTTATGTACCTCAAGGAATCCATGTATTAGGTGTAGATTTTATTAAAGACAGAGGGGAGTATGAGATGCTCTTTCCAGAGAAACAGCACTTAAAATATATAGGTCATCATAAAAATATAATAAAAAAAGCGCGTATATATGAATTTCAACTAATAAAATATGCCAATGACTGAATGATTTCAGTCATTGGCATATTTTTATGTATTCGGTTGTGTCAAGTTTATTGAGCAAATCCCAAATAAACCACTGGCTATTTATAGTCATTGAAGTAGCCAGGGTCCAATTTTTCTAAAGCTAATTCAAGGCGTTCCCTATTTTTTAAGACGTTGAGAATCTTCTTTTTGGATTTTTTCTTACTTTCCTTTTTTACATAGGCAGATATCAGATCAAGGATATGGTTTCTGCCATCGATATATCTTACGTCGCAACTCATATTTTCTCCTTTTATTTTATCAACACTAAATACATCAATTAGATGACTATGTATATACTGATGGATATTTGCTTAAATCTATATTAGAAAATACAATAAATACATACAAATTACCTGTATATATTTCTACCAGAATCAACACCATTTCGATGGTTCCGATTCCGGATTCTCCGTTTATAACGTAATCCATATGGGATCTTACGGCTCTCTTTGCCTTCTGATTGCAGCAGAAAACAAAGAATTGAAGTCTTCTGAAAAAATCCATAAGCTTTCTTGCCAGATCCTCAAGGGGACCGAAGGGGCCGAAAGCAAAAACAGATAAGGGTGAAAAAAGCATAGATGTTGTTGTGATATTCATTTTGATTCTCCTTCCGAGGATATTTCCTCGTTTAATGATTTTTAAGCAGCACTTTTGTGCCCGCGGTTAATGATTTGTCCGGATTATCCCGGACGGGAAAATAAGGGATTGCCGGTCCTTTCAGATTAGGACCATGTTTTATGGTTGAACGGATATTACTCCGAAAAAAAGGGGTTTAAAATGTGAAGGTGAAGCATTATCTTATGGCTGTGAGAGCCGGAACGATAACTATGACCATCACTATGCCAAGCAGCAGGAACAAAGGAAGCAGCAGTTTGGTGCCGGCCTCTTCTCCCAGACGTTTGGCTGTGGTTTTCCGCTGCTCGAAAGCATCATTCATTTCGAGCTCAAGCATGGCTCTGAGATTTTTTGTTCCATTACGGCGGTTCTGCTCGATAAGAGATACAAGCTTTGTATAAGACTTGAGATTTATGCGTCGCCCAAGGTCTAGATAAACCTCGGATTCCGGCATATTTCTGTTGAACTGAAAACATAGTGTTCTGAGCTCCCGGTAAAGAGGCCGATCCGGTTTCAGCTTCCTCTGAACCAGATTGTCATAGCCTTTGGAAATGGTTATAAAGGCATTTTTTATGGTGAGCCCGGCTCCGGTATAGACCATGAGCTTCGATACGAGATCGGAATAATCAAGCATGAGAAGAATCTCTTTTTTCTTTTTTTCTTCCTTTGCAAGAGAACCCTGACGAAGATATAAAGCCATGGCGGCTATCACACCGAGAAGAGGCATAAAAAGATAGGTTTGATCTGAAGGCTCATGATAGCTTAGGGCTCTTCCCTCGTGCTCTGTGGGAAGAGTCAGGGAATCATCACCAAGAGCGGACATATCAGCTGCATTTATCTTTTCCTTAAGGCTTCTCAGAAGAAGCTCATATTCACTGAATTCGGGAGGGATGACATTAACATAGATCTTGTAGGGCTCGGAGTGATACTTGATCTTAGTGTAGTCTTTTGCGGTATCATCCCGGGAAGATTTCTCCTCCGGGACTATATAGGTACTCATGATAAGTGAAAGGTAGCCTGTAACAACCTCACCTTCAGGTATGCTGTCATTATGCACCTGACCGTTATCGTCGATAAGATGTCTGTATTTTCTGTAGGATTCCTGATCCTCCGTTTCCGGATAAAAATCCCATGAAAGATCTACACCTCTGTCTTTAAGCTTCGTTAAAAGGTTTAGATCACGACTTACAGCCGCAAGACTCTCACCCTCATCCTTTATGATTATGCCTTCGATATTTTCGACGATATCCTGAAATACCAGGTCGGCTTCCTCCTTACTGTAACGCCTGGGACTTACCTTTATATCCAGGGACACGTCCGAGTCATCACGTAAACCGGAGACCTCCAGAGTGAGATTTCTGTCACTGCTTCCATAGCTGTTTCTTTCTATGAGGTTCCCGCCGGTGATAATGTTTCCGGACTGGGAACTCAGAAAAACCAGAACACTGAGGAGCAGCGATACGCCTATGCAAAGCATCTGTTCCTTCAGCAGCTTCCGTGGGATTTTACCGAGCTTTAATGAAAGCTGTTTTATCCTGTTTTCAAAAGAGGTAATAAATGTATTTTTAGCTTTCATTTGTTACACCTCTATATCCATAATGCGGTTTGCAAGATAAACTGCAAGACAATACAAAAGAAGACATACAGTCATGGTTACGCGGCCGAGAGTCTGGGTGTAAAGAGACCCGAAGAAGTCCGGGGAAGAAAGATTCATATAGATTATGATGACGAAAGGAATGAGATTCATTACCTTCTGTTCATACTGCTTTGACGCATTCAGAGTTTTGATATCCTCCATTATCTGAACCTTATCCCTTATGATACCGGAGGTATGTGCGATGATCTGCACAAGGTTTCCGCCGTTCTTTTTCGCGGCGATGAAGATCTCTGCGAAATTGGATACATCATCCAGTCCGGAACGGTAAGCAAAATCCGAAAGCATCTCCTCCAAAGGTTTGTTGAGATCCATACCCTTTGTGAAATGTTCAAATTCTCTCACTATGAGAGCGTCCTCGGAGTACATATGCTTAAGCTCCGGAACCGAAACCCTGAAGGCATTTTCCGTTGAATAACCTGCACTAAGGAATGAGGACAATGTAGATAAGGCCTCTTTAAACTGATCAAGCAATTGCTGGCGCCTTTTTTCCACCAAAGCTTTTCTGATTAGAAAAGGGTAAATGAGGCATACCGGAAGTGCTGCCAGAAATACAGTCCTGCTTTGGTAAAATGTATAGCTCACCAGTGCATCGGCTGCCACCGCTGTAAGAACATGCCGGAGATATTCCGGTATGGTGAAGCTGTAATCATTGTAATTTATTAATGAGTTTGTCTGTTTGTTTAAGGGCCGAAAGCTTCTGAAGCTTTTCACCGTCGAATTTATAAAGCGAGTTAAGGACGATTTCTCCGTTTTCAACTCCAAGTACCTCCGATATTTCTAAAACACGTCTTTTCCTGTCATTTGTCCTGCCCAGGTGAATGACTACATCTATGGCAGAAGCTATCATATTTCTTATGGCGGGAAGAGGCAGATCTGCAGCCTGAAGTATCATGACTTCCATACGTTTCAGCATGTCTTTTGCAGAATTTGCGTGACCCGTGCTTATGGAGCCGTCATGTCCCGTGTTCATGGCATTGAGCATATCCAGGGCCTCACCGCCTCTGACCTCACCGACGATGATACGGTTTGGAGACATTCGGAGAGAGGCCTTTATAAGGTCAGCCATACTGACCTGTCCTTCACCCTCGGAATTTGCATTTCTGGTTTCCATGGAAACAAGATTATGAACATTCCTGATCTGGAGCTCCGCGGAATCCTCGATGGTGATAACTCTTTCCTCAGACGGTATGTACTGGCTTAAGGCATTAAGGAAGGTGGTCTTTCCACTGTTGGTACCGCCCGAGATAAAGATGTTGTAGCCGGCTCTGGTAAGATCCTTAACAAAGGCTGCAGCTTCTTCCGACAGGGATTTATAGCTTATAAGCTTATCCATGGTGATGGGCTCCGGGAATTTACGAATGGTAAGAGTGGGTCCCTTTAATGCTATGGGCGGGAGAACCACGTGGACTCTGGAGCCGTCTGAAAGACGGGCGTCAACGATGGGGGTTGAAGTATTAACGGTACGGTTAACCTTACTTACTATGGACTGAATGACTTCTTCAAGCTGATCCTCGGATTCAAAGCTTCTGTTCCACTTTTCCTGATGACCGAAACGTTCGATAAAGATTTCCCGGTGGGAATTGATCATGATCTCTGTTATGGTCGGATCATCCAAAAGCTCTGAAAGAACATCCAGACGCCGGAAGCTGTTAAAGATGGCAGAACGGAGATAGAGTCTGTTTTTGAGACTTATATCATTTCGTGACAGTAACAGTTCATCGATCCTTCCGTAGAGCTCTTCATCCTGAAGGTTCTGCTCGTTTTTAAGATCCGAAAGAATCTCCTGTTTTAGTTCTTTTTTTATTTCATTTAAAGTGTTCATGTTTATTCATATATATAATTCTGTACTACAGCTTTTGCGAAACTAATAAGAGGGTCTGAGGGATTCTCCAGGGCATCAATATAAGAGATGTCCCGATCTGTTTCCGGAACCACGATTTTTGATATGTGACTGAGAGCTTCCGGAGCCAGGTTTTTTGAGAGATAGTTTTCGAGCTTTGTTATCTTGGAGTTTCCCTTAATGTCATCTGTTACCGGCATAAAGGTCCAGTCGCAAAGCGGCAGCAGACCCTCAATACGGCTTAAAATGCTGTCGGTATCCAGGATGATGGCATCCCTTCCTGAAACAGTTCTCAGGTGTTCAATGAATCCGACTATTTCCTGGGGAGTGAGAGTGGTTATGTCTTCCGGTGTCCTTACGGGAAGGATGGAGTCCATCTGAGCATCATGAAGAATGAGCTCCTGAAGTCGGTCCCCCGTAAGCTTCCCCTCTTTATAAAAGTACATTGCCTCAGACAAGGTGCCACGGCACATAACCTCATCATCGGCCAAATGATGAGAAGAAACCTCCTCAAGAGTCAGATACAGAGGTTTCATATCCTTTTGCAATACCCTGGTAAGAGCAAGTGCAAAACGGGTTTTTCCGGAACGCCCGATGGGACTGTATATAAGGTAGAGCTTTGAATGTCTGCCTGATGCTTTCCTTTTGGAAGCCGCAGTATTATGTCCGTAAAAGGTCATGATCTCACGAAGAATGTTTTCGCCGGACTGATACTTATATATCCGGTACTTTCCGTCAGGGCCGGAATGATGTACATCGGCATCCCCGGATTCAACCGGTGTCTCAGAAAGCTTAATGATGGATTTTGCAGGTATCTGATATAAAAGGTCAGGTTCCGAAACCAGGGACCTTCCCGTTTCAAAGGAATACTTCCTGTCATAAGAATCTCCCGAACCCTCATGGACGGAGGCAAAAGCAGATCCTGAATAGGTCTTGGCTCCGGAAATTCCGGAATTGTAGCTTTTGGCTTCGCTTCCAACCAGCAATTCTATGGGATGGTCCTGGGAAAAGTTCCTAAGATCCTGATAATTATCGAAAGAATAAACCGTAAACGGACAGTTGGAATGGTTGGAAGCAAATTTTCTGAACCTGTCACAGTAGGTTTTATCTTCATCAAAGAAAGCAAGAATATGATGCATAAAAACTCCTTATCTTTAGTATGTTCACTCCTAAGTCCACAAGGGACTCCGGAGTGAAGTAGTGATCAGTCCCGGAATTGCACCGAGAAAAACAGGGATCGCGAGGGGAAGAGTACCTCTTTCCGGGAGCCTCAGGCAGATTTCAAAAATCCTGAAATCTATAAGAAGGCACTTAAGCTCCGGAAAGAGAAACTTTAGCTTTTGTTTGTAGGGGTGATAAAAAGCTGTAGGGATCTTTGTGGGCATAAAAAAGCATTTAGGGGTAATGTTTACTTTTTTACTTATAGAAGATGCGAAAACTGTTTCAGCTTTGCTGATCAGAATAAATGCAAGTGCCAGGATGAGACCGGGTAGTAACAAATGAAGACCTTCATAAAAACCGGTCCAAGAGATGATAAGAGCGATTAGTTTGGCGTCTCCTGCGCCTGCATTTGTCATAGCGGTGAGAACGGACAGGATCAGAACTGAGACCAGAAAAGTTACAAGAAAGCTGAGTGAGTATGAAAGGTTGAAAGTACCTGTCATATGAAGAAAAGAAATACACTGGAAATTGAGAAACAATCCAAGTGAAAGATACATACCTGTAAGAGTATTAGGTATGCGCCGGTCATAAAGATCGGTGAGTGCTGAACCGTAAAGGAACTGCAGAAGAACCAGATGAGATACTGTCATGTTGCCTCCGTATGAATTTGTGTGCTCAGTATATGACCGATATTCAGATATGCCTATAGTCTAAATTGTGACAAGGTCTGAAAAGAGACTACGTGTTCTTGAAAAACGGAGCAAAAAAGTGAAAAAGAATGCTTTATAAATAACGGAAAAGGCAGGCAAATGTATAAAAAGTAAAATCTATGGTGAAAATGCACAAAACAAACAGTTTCTAAACTTACTAAAAAAAATCTAAAATTAGCACTCGACACTTGAAAGTGCTAACAATCGAGATATAATCATTACTGTAAAAGGGAGACATAGAGAATCGGATTGTATCCGGGGAACCCTGACCGGAACCAAAGTAAAAGACATTAACAAAGAAAAGGGTATTTAAGGAGCCGGATAGATCTGTATCTGTATGTCAGAAATAAACGGCGAAAAACAAGCGTTTATAGGAGGATATTATGAATATTAACAAGTTTACACAGAAATCAGTTGAAGCCATAAATAAGTGTCAGGATATCATTACAGAGTATGGAAACCAGTATGTGGAGCAGGTACATCTTCTGTACAGCCTTATAACTATAGATGAGAGTCTCATCGCCCAGCTTCTTAAAAGAATGGGAGTTTCCGTGGATGGCTTTAAGTCATCCCTTGAAGCTGAAATCTCAAAGCTTCCCAAGGTATCCGGAAACGGTCAGATGTATATGTCACAGGCTGCAAACCTCGCTCTTACAAGGGCTGAAGACCATATGAAATCCATGGGAGATGATTATGTTGCGGTAGAGCACATCTTCCTGTCCATAATCAAGGAAGCGGATCCTACGGTTAAGAAGCTCCTTAAGGAATATGACATCACAAAGGATAAGTTCCTGAAGGCACTTTCGGAGGTAAGAGGAAATCAGAGAGTAACCACAGATAATCCTGAGAGCACCTATGATACCTTAAATAAGTATGGCTATGAAATGGTACAGAGCGCAAAGGAGCAGAAGCTTGACCCCATAATCGGAAGAGATGAGGAGATCAGAAACATTATCCGTATCCTCAGCAGAAAGACCAAGAACAACCCGGTACTCATCGGTGAGCCCGGTGTAGGTAAAACCGCTGTCGTAGAAGGTCTTGCCCAGAGGATAGCTGCCGGTGAAGTACCTGAGAGTCTTAAGGATAAGAAAATATTTGCCCTTAACATGGGTTCTCTTGTGGCAGGTGCAAAGTACAGAGGCGAGTTTGAGGAGAGGCTCAAGGCAGTTCTTGATGAAGTAAAGCAGTCCGACGGACAGATACTTATGTTCATCGATGAGCTTCATACCATTGTGGGCGCCGGAAAGACCGATGGTGCCATGGATGCCGGAAACCTTCTTAAGCCGATGCTTGCAAGAGGTGAGCTCCACTGTATAGGTGCCACAACACTTAATGAGTATCATAAATATATTGAAAAGGATGCAGCTCTCGAGAGACGTTTCCAGCCGGTAATGATAGATGAGCCGACTGTAGAGGATACTATCTATATTCTCAGAGGTATCCAGGACAGCTATGAAAGATATCATGGTGTATCAATTACGGACAATGCTATGGTGGCGGCAGCAATGCTTTCCGACAGATATATCTCCGACAGATTCCTTCCGGATAAAGCCATCGACCTTGTGGATGAAGCCTGCTCCATGGTAAAGACCCAGATGGAGTCCATGCCGGAAGAAATGGCTGCCATGAAGAGCCATATCACACAGCTTAAGATGGAACAAAGCTCACTTAAAAAGGAGGATGACAAGCTTTCAAAGGAAAGAGTTCAGGAGATAGAAAAGGAGCTTGCTGAGCTTCAGGAGGAGTTTGACGCAAAATCCGCCCAGTGGGAAAACGAAAAGAACTCCGTCGGAAACCTTCAGCAGCTTCGTGAAAAGAGAGACCAGATACGTAAAGAAATCGAAAAGCTTATGCAGACAGGCGATTATGAAAAAGCTTCAATGCTTAAGTATCAGGATCTGGCGCAGGTTGAAAAACAGCTTTCAGATGCAGAGAACAGCGTCCACAATGAGGACAAGGCTCTCCTTCAGGAAACGGTAACCGAAGAAGAAATCGGAAAGATCGTAAGCCGCTGGACAGGAATCCCTGTATCAAAGCTTAATGAATCCGAGAGAAGCAAGGTTCTTCACCTTGATGAAGAGATCCACAAGAGACTCATAGGTCAGGATGAAGCCGTTGAAAAGGTGGTGGAAGCCATCCAGCGTTCAAAGGCCGGCATAAAGGATCCGGGAAGACCTATAGGTTCCTTCCTCTTTATGGGACCTACAGGTGTAGGTAAGACAGAGCTTGCAAAAGCATTGGCCCAGAACCTTTTTGACGACGAAAATGCCATGGTTCGAATCGACATGTCAGAGTACATGGAGAAATATTCCGTTTCCAGACTCATCGGTGCGGCTCCCGGATACGTTGGCTATGAAGAAGGCGGTCAGCTCACTGAAGCCGTTCGCCGTAAGCCCTACTCGGTAGTTCTTTTCGATGAGATAGAAAAGGCACATCCCGATGTCTTCAACATCCTTCTCCAGGTACTGGATGACGGACGTATCACAGACAGCCAGGGCAAGACCGTTGACTTCAAAAACACCATAATCATACTTACAAGCAACCTCGGTGCCCAGTATCTTCTCGATGGCATAGACTCAAACGGAAACATCACGGAAGCCGCCAGAAAGAACGTTAACGACGAACTCCGGAGAGCCTTCCGCCCCGAGTTTCTGAACCGTCTTGATGAGATCATAATGTTTAAGCCTCTCAGCAAGGACAACATCGGCCACATCACAGACCTCATGATAAAGTCCATCAACAAGAGACTCGAAGACAGACAGATCTCCATCGAGCTCACAGATTCTGCCAAGGAATACGTCGCAGACTACGGCTACGAACCACAGTTCGGTGCCCGTCCTCTCCGCCGTTTCATCCAGAAAAACGTCGAAACCCTGGTAGCCCGCGCCATCCTCGAAGACCAGGTCCGTGAAGGCGATACCATTGTAATTGACCAGCACCTCGGCAAACTTTCTACAGAAATAAAGCACTCTTAAATAAAACACTTCTACCCCCAAAAGCTATCGGATTTCCCCTGGAAATTCGATAGTCTTTTTTTGAAGATAACTGTACTGTCAGTGATGAGTAAGGTCAGAGCCGGAGGGCATCTGTTTAAAAACGTTGAGCGAGGACGAGAAAAATCAGAAACAGCCCCCTTAGCGGCTCTTGGTTCCATTTTCCTTAGCCCCCTCGCCAAGTAGGAGTTTTCATCAAGAAAACCTCCTACATTGGCGAGGGCCTAGAGCCGCTTAGGGGGCTGTTTCAGATTTTTCCGCCGCAGCGACCCGTTTTTAAACAGATGCCCTCCGGCTCTGACCGCCCCATTCCTCCGAATTGTATGATAAAGTTAAAAAAATTTTTGAGACATCCCGCCCCTTAGGGTGTAAAATAGAAGAAGTATGAATGAAAGGAGATCGTGGCATGAAGAAAATGAGTCAAATCAGGATCAACGGCGGAGATGCAGGTACAGAAGAAGCATTGAACGCAGTTGATAAATACATCAGAAGCAGAGCACTGGAAAACAAAAAGGCCATTCACTTGAGACTTGTTTGTGAAGAAACCTTAGGTATGGTGCGTGCCATGACCGGAGACTTTGAGGCCTTGTTCTGGATAGAAGAAGAAAACGGAGAATTCAGGGTAAGACTTCAGGCAGAAACCATCATGGACAAAGGAAAAAAGGAAGCATTGCTCTCCGTTTCCACAAGCCATGAAAACGCAGCGGCAAAAGGCTTTATGGGAAAAATAAGCGATATCATACAAAACGGACTTTTGAGTTTTGATGAAAGCGCAAAGCTTCAGCAGGAGTACGGCGTAGGATATGATTTTATGTCCATGGGACTCATGGGAGAGTACCCCGCAGCAGGAGTCCCCATGATGTGGTCACTTGAGAACTACAGAGGTACGATTCAGGACTCTGAGGGAGAAGAAATGGAAGATGCCAGTGACGAACTGGAAAAGTCTATAGTTGCAAGTCTTGCAAAAGATGTTATAGTTGGTGTAAAGAATGATCATGTTGATCTGACTATAATATGTAAATAATTAAAACTATAAAAACAGAAAAGGAAGAAATAGTATGTTTAACATCACAAAGAAAAAAGAGGACAGCAAATTAGATCTCGTACTTGAGGGACGCCTTGATACAACAACAGCACCTCAGCTTGAGCAGGAGATCAATGCAGAAATCCAGGACGTAACTGAGCTTACATTTGACTTTGCAGCACTTGAGTATATCTCCAGTGCCGGACTTCGTGTTCTTCTTTCAGCTCAGAAGAAGATGAATAAGCAGGGGAAAATGGTTATCAGAAATGTTTCCGAGGAAATCGATGAGATATTCAATGTAACAGGTTTTTCAGACATTCTGACCATTGAATAAACCCTGTGATATACTCAAAAAATCACAGAGTACTTCAGGAGACAGTAATGAAGCTTAATAAAATAAGAAACACTGCCATTGCCGTTATGGCTCTTTCAATTTCTATGAGTATGACAGGTCTTTCCGACTGGCAGTATACTTTGTATGGTCCCATAGCCGTTTGGACCGATACAGCAACCGGAGTGCAGACTACTGTTTATGCAGGACAGCCGGCTCCCGACGGAACACCTGCTCCAAATCTTACTCTTACAACACAGGCAGTGACAAAAACTGATACGGCTGCAGCCATAGAGGCAGCCAATGCGGCTGCAGATGCAGCAAAAGCGGCAAGGGGAGGCAATACCACCAGTGAAAGTACTGCTGCTCTTAATGCAGCGGCAACCGCAGCAGCCAATATCGGTATGAACACCAATATGGTAACTGTTGTGGATCACGTTATTTCCAACAGTAAGGCAAGCTCCCTTACCAACAGCCAGCTTCCTACGATACAGACCTCTGATCAGACACTGGCAAACTCCACCGGAATAGCTGATGGAACCTATGTCGGTCCCGGAAACAGCGTAACAGCAAAGATATCCGGAACTCAGGGCGTACAGACCGGAACCTACAGCTACAGAGTCAGCGAAGGTCATCTGGTAACCAATGCAGCAAGCCCGGAAGTAGGAAAGTCACTTTCCACGGGAACTACAGCGGCAGCAAACACAAGCACTAAAGCTGCCACAACCCAGAATACAACATCCTCCGCACCGGCAACCACTAACAGCTCAGCCGTTGGTTACAACGGAACACTTCCATCTACCGGCAGCAGTAACATAGCTACATACCAGACACCGGGAGCCTAGAGCCGCTTAGGGGGCTGTTTCAGATTTTCCGCCGCAGCGACCCGTTTTAAAATGGATGTCCTCCGGATCTGGACCTGCATATGTCTGGTCCGAACTGTGACCGGTGTGGCAAAACATGAAGAAATATGTTATTATATTCTCCAAATGTGCATACGCACATCTGGAGAATTTTTTTTATGGCAGATAATGAAATAAAAAACACAAGCGAAAAAGCCGGTGATAATGAGAGTATGGTGGACAGCGACTTTGTCATAGACGTAAAGGATGTGACAAAGATCTACAGGCTCTACGATCAGCCTATAGACAGACTTAAAGAGGCTGTCAGCCTGACCCATAAGAATTATCATCGTGATTTTTATGCTCTTAATCATATAAATTTCAAAGTCGGTAAAGGTGAGTCTGTGGGAATCATCGGAACAAACGGTTCCGGTAAATCCACTATCCTTAAGATCATAACCGGAGTCCTTACCCCGTCAGATGGTGAGGTGAACATAAAGGGTATAATATGTGCCCTTCTTGAGCTTGGTGCCGGGTTTAATCCGGATTATACCGGTATTGAGAATGTCTACATGAACGGAACCATGATGGGCTTCACAAAGGAGCAGATGGATGAGAAGCTTCAGGAAATCCTGGACTTTGCAGATATCGGGGACTTTGTGAACCAGCCTGTAAAAAGCTATTCCAGCGGTATGTTCGTAAGACTTGCTTTCGCCATGTATGTGGCCATGGATCCTGAGATACTCATTGTGGATGAGGCTCTGTCCGTAGGAGATGTTTTCTTCCAGGCCAAGTGCTATCACCGCATGGATGAGCTTCGCAGGAACGGAACCACCATTCTGATGGTTACTCATGATCTCGGATCCGTAATGAAATACTGTGACAGAGTTGTCCTTATAAATAAAGGTGAAAAAATCGCTGAGGGAAAGCCCGGAGAAATGGTGGATCTTTATAAAAAGATCCTTGCAGGAAGATTTACGGAAGAGGATAAAAAGAATATTGAGAAGAAGCGGGATGCAGAGGCCGCTGTTTCTTTTATAGAGGGTCAGGATTTTGGGGTGGACAGCATTGGCGGCGCCGCTATGAGGGATGCGGAAGAATCATTCGGACCGGAAGAAGGTCGTAACGATCCAAAGGATGATATCCATGATAACAACGGACATCTGATGCAGGATGAACTTAATCTGAACCCTAATCTTCAGCATTATGGTGACGGAAGAGCTTCAATTTATGATCTCGGAATCCTTGATCAAAGAGGCAAGGTGACAAACGTTATAGTTAAGGGGGAGACCTTCTCCATAAAGGAAAAGATACGATTCAATGCGCCTTTGGAAGCTCCGATTTTTACATTCACAATAAAAGACAAGAGGGGTGCGGATCTGACAGGCACCAATACAATGATCGAGGAGTGCAGCATAGATCCCGTAAAGGAAGGGGACGAATATGTCTGCACCTTCACACAGCGGATGACGCTGCAGGGAGGCGAGTACCTTCTAAGCATGTCCTGCACAGGTTTTGAGCAGGGAGAGCACGTAGTCTATGACAGAAAATATGATGTAGCATCCATTACGGTGCTCTCAAACAAAAACACAGTCGGTGTTTACGACATGGAGTCGAAGGTGACTCTGGAAAGGCATAACAAACAATGAGTTTCACACATCATATGACCAATTTGATAGAGTGGTTCTATTTTGACGATATGACCACAGGCATGGAGAGAGATGCCTCAGTTCTGGTACTGGGAGACAAGGAGTATACGGCTCCCTTAAGAGAACTTCTTGAAAAGAGAGTCCGTAATGTCTCAAGAAGACTTGATGAGACGGTATATGATTACATTATCATACCTGTTCTCACAGAAAGAGTACTTAAGATATTCAAGAGTGATCTCGAAGGTATGTTCAGGTCTCTTTCCGGCACCTGGCTTAAAGAGGGCGGCTGCATCATGCTTGGTATGCAGAATGCCCTGGACATCGACCGTCTCTCCTCCGGAGAAAAAGATGGAGACACCGTATATATGCGCTGGTCGGAGGTTAAGGCGCTTCGGGAAAGGTTAAAGGAGAATGAGCCCGATTCAAAGGAGTGGATGTATTATCCCGTTCCCGAATTAAAGATGCCCCTTAATTTCTATACCGATGAGCGTTTGCCGGGACCCTCTGAGGAAACCGAGAAGATAGGTCTTCTGGTAAAGGAAAACGAATTCCAGGAGTTCGCGCCTTCTTACTTCTACATTTTCCAGCCCCGGGGTTCACACAAAAGCCGGGCGAAGGATTACAGAAAGTACCGCCCCATATACATTAAATACAACTCAAGCCGTAAGCCGGAGTATGCCATAAAGACACTTATTTATAAGGACAGCAGGGATATAAAGCATGTGGCAAAGTCAGGCATTACACCTGAAGCCAATGCTCACATCGATTCTCTGACAGCAAAGGCTAAGGAGCAACGTGAGGTTAATCCTACGCTGGAGGTACTTAAGGCTGAGGAGACAAGTCGTGCTCTCGGAGATTTCCAGCGATTAAGCTACCAGATTTATCCCTATCTTGAAGGAAAGAATCTCGGAAGACTCCTTGCGGATCTCATAAAGGACGGAGTTGCTCCCATAAAGGAGCTTGTGGAATCCGTTGATATGGTTATCGGCAGGAGGGACGGTGAGATAAAACCTGCAAATCTTGACTGCCTTTTTGATAATGTGATTATGGTCAACGGTAAGCCAACCCTCATAGACTGTGAGTGGGTGCTGCCTGAGGCTGTGGATGTAAGATTTTTACAGTTCAGAATTCTTTACTACTGGTATCTTTCCTACAGAAGTGAGCTTAGTTATGATGATCTTTTTGGATTTATGCGTAATTTTGGATTCACTACTCCGGAGTGTAAGGAGCTTCTTGACAAGGAACAGGAATTCCAGGCTTTTGTCCACGGAGACGGACAGGACAGCAATATCAATGCTTATTACGAGAACAAGGTGACTGTCCACAGATTCAACGAGCTTAAGGGAAGACTTGCGGTAGCAGAAAATGATCTCATAGTTCTTGGTCAGAGAAATGAGGAGAATAAGATCGCTCTCAAAAAGGAACGTGAGGTTAACAGGCTGACTGCGGTTCACGTAGCCAACCTTACAAAGGTCATCGATATCCACGAGAGAGACATTGAAACGCTCATAAAAGAGCGTGAATACTATAAACAGCATATGGGAATTATAGGAAAGCTTTCCAAGGATATAAATGATGCCTATGACAGAAGATTCCCTATAGGTTCCCGTAAACGCAAGGCTCTTTACTATCTGAGACAGTGCTTTATTCACCCGTTTAAAACATTACATCTGTTCTTCACTGCAGAGGGAAAAAACCGTATAAGAGGAGACTTCAATATAGGATCTGCCTACAGTGATTACGGAAAGGTAAGCTTTGAAAAAACAGATACCCCTCTGGTAAGCATCGTTATACCCTGCTATAACCAGATAAACTATACATATCAGTGTCTTATAAGCATCAAAGAAAACACGGATTTTCAGAAGACTCCTTACGAGGTCATCATAGCAGATGACGTGTCAACGGATGCCACAAGAGAGATAGGTTTTTATGCAGATAACCTGGTTATCGCAAGAAACCGTGAGAATATGGGCTTCCTTAAGAACTGTAACCAGGCTGCTGAGATTGCCAAGGGTAAGTACATTTTCTTCCTTAACAATGATACCAAGGTTAATGCAGGCTGGCTTGAGTCGTTGGTTTCGCTTATAGAAAGCGATGACTCCATCGGTATGGTGGGATCAAAGCTGGTTTATCCTGACGGACGTCTCCAGGAGGCCGGAGGCATCATCTGGTCGGACGGCTCAGGCTGGAATTACGGAAGACTCCAGGATCCGGAGGAGCCGGAATACAATTACGTAAAGGAAGTTGACTACATTTCCGGTGCAGCCATCATGATACGCACCGATCTCTGGAAGGAAATCGGCGGATTTGATGAGAGATTCGCTCCGGCATATTATGAGGATACGGACCTTGCCTTTGAAGTACGTAAGCATGGAAAGAAGGTTGTGTTCCAGCCGAAATCCGTTATCACTCACTTTGAGGGCGTGTCCAACGGAACGGATACCCAGGATACTTCGGGACTTAAGCATTATCAGGTGGTTAATCAGGAGAAGTTTAAGGAGAAGTGGGCTGAGGAGCTGAAATCGCAGTCGGTTAATGACGGAAATCCCAATCCTTTTGCTGCCCGTGAAAGAGGACAGAACAGTAAGTACATCCTGGTGGTTGACCACTATGTGCCCACCTGGGATAAGGATGCGGGATCAAAGCTTGACTATCAGTACATGAAGCTTTTCAAGAGCGTTGGCTACAAGGTTAAATTCCTCGGAGACAATTTTGCTCATGAGGAGCCCTACACCTCAGAACTTCAGCAGATGGGCATCGAGGTACTGTACGGCAATACCATGCAGGCCGGCATCTGGCAGTGGATAGATAAGAATAAGACGTTCCTTAATATCGCATATCTCAACAGACCGCATATTGCAACGAAGTACATAGATTATTTCCGTGATAACACCGATGTAAAGGTTATCTATTTTGGTCATGACCTTCATTCACTTCGTCTCATGAGAGAGTATGAGCTTAATCATGACGAGAATACCAGGGAGGATGCAGAGTACTGGCACAACATCGAGTATGGTGTTATGCGTAAGGCTGACGCAAGCTACTTCCCGTCAGAGGTTGAGGCAGAGATCGTGCGTAAAGAGGATCCTACCATCAATGTCAAAGGCATCACCGCTTATGTATATGATGAGTCGGCGGTGCTGGATGAGGATTACGCAAACAAGCAGGGACTTCTGTTTGTGGGAGGCTTCGGTCATCCGCCAAACAAGGATGGTCTCCTCTGGTTTGCAAACGAGATCCTTCCGAAGATCAGAGCCCGTATTCCGGATGTAGTGCTTAATGTAGCCGGATCAAAGGCTGATGAAGAGGTGCTTGCTCTCAACAACCGTCCGGATATCAATGTTCTCGGCTTTGTTACCATAGAACAGTTGGATGAGCTTTATCGTAAGAACAGAGTTGTAGTGGTGCCTCTCCGTTTCGGTGCAGGTGTAAAGGGTAAGGTTGTTGAAGCTCTTCATGCCGGGGCTGCAGTGGTTACTACCTCCTGCGGAGCAGAGGGAATACCTGAGGCAGAAACTGCTCTCCACATTCAGGACACTGAAGATGGCTTTGCCGAAGATGTTATAAATCTTTATAACAACAGCTATGATATTGAGAATATGTCCAGGAGGGCAGTACAGTTCATAAAGGATTACTACTCCCCTGAGGGAGCATGGAACAAGATCCGTGATGATTTTGAATCAGATTACAGGAAGTGAGAAGCTTTTGGAGAGGATTTAAAGCTTCGTGACAGATATTAAAGATTAACGTATCTGTGGGAGGATACAGAGTGTGAAAAAGTATAAGCATTGCTTTGCGGTAGCTGCATATGGGGAATCCGAATATCTTCCATACCTTCTTAACTCTCTGAAAAACCAGAGTGTGGAGAGCAAGGTTATCATCTGCACCTCCACACCCAATAAATTCATCACTGAATGCAGTGCCAGGTTCGGGTATCCCGTTTATGTGAGAAACGGGCGTCACGGACTTAAGGAAGACTGGAATTTTGCATATGATGAGGGGAGCCGGCTGGCTCCTCTCGTAACCATAGCCCACCAGGATGATCTGTATTTTCCGGACTATACCAAAGCCCTTTTAAATGCTTACCATGTATTTCCGGATATGTCTCTTTTCTGCTGCCGCTACGATACCATAGACGGCGAGGGTAATACTATCCCCGGAACCTCGGAGGGGGTAAAGAGGATCCTCAGATGGCGCTTAAGGGATCATAGTAAAGCCCATAAGACCGGTGTAAAGCTTTCGGCATTAAAATACGGAAATGGCATAGGCTGCCCAACCTGCACCTATAATGTTTCCTACTGTCCTGCGCCGCTTTTCAGAAACGATTATAAATTTGTGATCGACTGGGAGACTCTGGTAAGGCTTGCTCAGGAGCCCGGAAGGTTCATAGTTATCGAGAAATCCCTTATGGCTTACCGTATCCATCCGGGAGCTGAGACCATGCGTAATATCGAGAACCATAACCGTGAGCTGGAGGAAGAGGAGATGTTCAGAAAGCTGCATCCTGCACCTATAGCGGCATTACTCATGCATTTCTATAAGAAAGCATACGGAGCATATGAAAATAAAAAAGATAACTAAACAACAAGTGCGAATGGTGCTTCCTGCACTTTTTGCACTTATTTTAATTGGCTTGTTTGTGAACCGTAACATTCAGATAAGGGGACTCTACGGAGATGATCTGTATCTCTGGTCCTATTACGGAGAGGAAAACTTCTGGGAGTTTACCTTCCCCTTGAAAACCAAGGGTAATTTCAGACCCTTTTACTGGGCAATGAGTTATCTTGAGTTTGTTATCGTTGGACGTCATGTAAACTATTACGCCCTGTTCAATACGGTGATAAATATAGCTGTAGCTTTTATGATATATTTCTTTTCTCTTGGATTTACAAAATCTCTGAAGCTTAAAGGAAAGGAAATGGCAGCGGGACAGCTGGTATCATTTTTTACGGCGGCTATGTATCTGGGCTCACATTTTGCGGGATACCAGATAGGACAGGTGCTGGGACTTCTGGAAACCATGGCCCTTGCCCTGGCACTTTCGATACTTTACCTTCTTTATGAGTTTTCGGAGGCCGGACATAGTATATTTTACAACCTTGCCTGCCTTTGCTATTTTCTTGTGCTGTTTACCCACGAGAGATTTCTGGCATTGTTTCCGCTGTTTTATCTTTCACTGCTTTTAAACAGAATTCGGGTAAAAGGCAGAAGTGCAGGGAGCGTCTCGAAAAACAAGCTTTTTAGTGATGAAAGTTTAAATGAGAAAGTCTTTGAGAAACAGCAAACATCCGTAGCTTTTGGAAATATGGATTTTGGAGAAGCAAAAGAACTGAAGGGATCAAAATCAGGTTCAGGAAAAAAATCCAATTCAGATGATGTTCTGAAAGCAGCCATTCCTCTTCTTGAAGTTATGTTTTTCTTCGGAATCAGGCGGATAATCGCCGGGCAGGCGATGCCGGTTGGTACGGCGGGAACAAAGGTTTCCGAAACCTTCGAGCTCGGACAGGCATTTATGTATGCTCTGCAGCAGGTGCAGTACATCTTCGGAGTTAATGCGGGAGAATCTTATCTCTGCGGAATCAACTGGAGGGAAATGCCTCTGTGGGCGCACTTACTCGTATACGGAAGCTGGATCGTACTCTTTGTTATGATTTTTTACTACATAAGAGAGATCATAAAAACAAAGGATCCGCTATATGATATTTTACAAAACCTGTTGTTCATAAGCTTCATAGCCTTATGTATCGGCTGCAGCTCCATAACCGTAAGACTCGAAATACGGTGGATTTATGTAAGCTACGCCGCAGCACTTCTCTATATTTGTTATATGTTTGGGAAGCTGGCAGAGGCAAAAACCGCGAAATCAGGCCGTTTCCAGGCAGTGGACAACCCGGAAACC
The DNA here is from genome assembly GCA_017940955.1 of Oribacterium sp. The sequence goes on along the minus strand of JAGAXP010000273.1, from coordinate 19,008 downwards.
CATGTGGATAACCGCTCCCGACGGAGAAAAACAGAGAATTTTCCGGTCGGTAATGTTATATGTTTTGCGGTAATGTTTATTCTCTACTGTGGTCTCATGATCCCGGTGGAGCAGCTTTACAGAAGCAATTTCAGAAATATATTCTTCTTCACCGAGCTTGACAGAGTGAACTCTCTTGCGGATCAGACCATAGGAAAGTATCAGAATTTTCTGGGAGTCCGTCAGACCTATATTTTTTACAATAATTATGGTATGACTGATTTTTACGGGGAGTATTTCTATAAACCCTACGATCCGGAGAAAACCGGTCAGGGATCGGAAGTACATTTTATCAATGATGTGTCAGAGCTTCCGGAGCATGCAAGCTATGATAATTCCGTTATACTGCTTGAAAGCTCAGATCAAAGGGAATATATGGATATAACAGATCAGATATTCGGAAAGGCAGACTGGGATGCCATCACACAAAAAGGATAGCATAAAATTAAATTACGGTTCAGAGGGAAAAGCTCTTAACTACCATGAGGCAGTGAATGAAGCGAGGACACAAAGTCCTGTCTATAAATTATGGAGCAGTACAGTGATGCTCCTGCCTTTTTTGGGGACGATTTTTCTTTTATGGTACATAAAAGGAGCATCCATCGATGTGGTGTACTCTGATTATATAAGGCTTATAAACAGCTATCTCCCGGATACCCTTAAAAAGGAAAGTTTTATGGTACCGGATATACTTACCCGTATCCCGGTCACATACCCGATAAGATGGTTTAATGTCACCTTTTTTTCCTATTCCGTGGACTTTGACAGGGTGCTGGGTATATCGGGAGTGCTCCTCATGATGATTTCCGTGAGCCTCTATATAAGAAGAATGCGGCTCAATGTATTTTCGGTACTTGCGCTTATGGCGGTGGGTTTCAGCCTTAATAAGTGGGAGCTTCTCCTGAATGGTTCAGGCTATCCGCATTTCCTAAGCTATGGGCTCTTCTTTTATAACTACTATATCCTGGAAAGAGTTTTTACAGGTACCAAAAAGAAATATGACGATGTGCTTCTGACTGTGCTTCCCTATATAGCCCTTCTGGTTTCGGGACCCTACATTGTACAGTATTGTGCAGCTCTTATTACAGCAGCTTTCTACATGCTTATGATAAAAAACCGGAATGTGGACAGAAGCCGTATCCCTATATATGTTATAACCACAGCAATACCGGTGCTAATGTTTCTGTGGAGCAATTCCATGGCAAGATATGAATACGCAGGAGCCGCTGATGTGACACTTATGGAAGTGCTGACAGAGCAGACCGGATTCACGGTTCACTTTATACTTAACGGTTTTGCCTCTGAAGTGATGGATGGTTCCTGTCTTGAGTCAATGCTTGGATCCGGAGTCATAGACTACAGTGAGATATATCTCACAGGCGCACTTGTGGTTGCAACCTATCTTGTAGCATTTATACTGTTCTTCATGAAAGGTATTTACAGAAAAACAGTATTTCCCCTTATACTTATGGTCAGCGGACTAGGCAGCCATGTCCTGGTTTTTTTATCGAGGTATATTTTTCTCACAGAGATTTATGCCTGGCAGAGCAGATATTCGCTCCAGTACATGCCGGGAGTCCTTGGGCTCATAATGATCTATGGCCTTCTATTTACGGACTGGTATGAAAAATATCTGGTATACAGACATAAAGAGAAAAGATTTGAGCCCGGAAGCAGAAAGAGACGGAGAAGTAATCCGGGAATCCTTTCGCTTGTGTCCCTGTTTTTTGCAATGGCGATCCCGGTTTTGTTTATTGCGGGAACCCTTGTCACCAACAGGGTAGAGATAAACAATATGCCCTATCGGAAGATATATTTTGAATCCATAAGGGAAGCTGCATTAAAAGCAGACGATTACACCGATGATGAACTTAATGCGATTTTTGAGTATAATCATGGTGCCAATAAGGTGAGATACGCCATATCCGTTCTTCGGGATAATAAGCTTAATGTCTTCAGCGAAAGATAAGGGTAGGAGCATGGTGCTCTTTATTCTGAATCTGAGAAGTGGAAGAAATTAATGGTTTGATGGATGTCGCTTTAGTCGTTAGAAAGTCATATAGAAGAAAATCATATAGAAGGAAATAAAATGAAAGTATTAATCTTAGCAGGTGGATTCGGAACACGTATTTCAGAGGAATCACATTTAAAGCCAAAGCCCATGATAGAGATAGGCGAGATGCCCATACTCTGGCATATCATGAAATACTATTCAAGCTACGGCTACAATGATTTCATCATACTGGCGGGCTATAAGCAGTATGTCATAAAAGAGTTTTTTGCGAATTACTTCCTGCACAACTCGGATGTCACCTTTGATCTCAGCAATAACAGTATGGAAGTCCATAACAATATGAATGAGCCCTGGAAGGTTACCATAGTTGATACCGGACTCAATACCATGACAGGAGGACGTATCAAGAGAGTGCAGAAGTATGTGGGCGATGAGCCTTTCATGCTGACCTATGGTGACGGAGTGTCCGATGTAGACATTAGCGCTCTTGAAAAGTTCCACAGAAGCCACGGAAAGATCGCTACCATTACTACAGTATCTCTCGCCCAACAGAAGGGTGTTCTGGATATAGATGACAACAACAAAATCAGGTCCTTCAGGGAAAAACAGAATGAAGACGGCGCCATCATAAACGGAGGCTTTATGATCTTTGATCCGAAGGTCTTTGATTATCTGACCGGTGATAAATGCGTCCTTGAACAGGAGCCAATGCATAGGCTTGCAGCTGATGGAGAGCTTATGAGCTTCTATCACCCGGGCTTCTGGCAGTGCATGGATACCCAGAGAGAAAAGAAGCTCCTTGAAACCCTTTGGGAAGAGGACAGAGCTCCCTGGAAAAGATGGAAGTAAAACATCCCGAATTGTATTGCAGGTCCGTCGATAGCGATATACCGGCTTCGCATAACGGAAACCCATAAGCGGGTAGGGTAAAAACCCCTATTTGATTCAGGGTGAGCTGTGAGTATAGAAGGGTCCCAAATTTTCCCGGGATTTATGAAATCGCTTTGGAGAAGAATAAATGTCGAAATTTACAGAATTAAAAAACTATTACAGCGGAAAAAGGGTGCTGGTCACCGGGCATACCGGGTTTAAGGGCAGCTGGCTGTCCCTGATGCTAAGGATGCTTGGTGCAGAGGTCTGCGGCTATGCATTGGAGCCCCCTACCGAGCCATCCCTTTTCAGGATACTCGGTCTCGAAAAAATTATGACCTCTGAGACCGGAGATATCAGGGATTATCAGCATTTAAGCTCCTTCTTTGAGAAGGTAAAACCTCAGGTGGTTCTTCACCTTGCGGCCCAGCCCATAGTGAGAACTTCCTATGAGATACCGAGAGAAACCTATGAGATAAATGTTATGGGTACCGTCAACATACTTGAGTGTGTGAGAAAAAGCCGTGAATTTGGGGACGACAGGGTAAAGACCTTCCTGAATGTCACCACCGATAAGGTTTATGAAAACAGCGACCTCATGGATCATCCATTTAAGGAAGAAGAAAAGCTTGACGGTTACGATCCCTACAGTAATTCAAAGTCCTGTTCCGAGCTTGTGACCCACAGCTACACAAAATCATTTTTCGGTGATAAGGATCCGGTTACCCCTATCTCCACAGCCCGTGCCGGTAATGTTATCGGCGGCGGTGATTTTGCAAGAGACCGTATCATCCCCGACTGCGTAAGGGATACAGTTTCGGGAAACAGCATTCATGTGAGAAATCCCTACAGCACGAGACCCTATCAGCATGTCCTGGAGCCCCTTTACGTATACCTGCTCATCGCCATGAGACAGGCTGAGAACCCGGAGGTTTCCGATTGTTATAATGTAGGTCCCGACGAGTCGGATGCCATAACAACAGGAAATCTGGCGGATAAATTTGTGGCCTCCTGGGGCGAGGGCGCAAGGTGGCATACAGAAGCCGAGAGCAACGCTCCCCACGAAGCATCATTCCTGATGCTTGATACCGGGAAGATCAAGAAGACCTTGGGCTGGGCTCCCGTATGGCACGTGGATGAAGCTGTCCGTGAAACCGTTAAGTGGTACCGGGCATGGCATGACAAAGAGGACATGCTTAAATATACTGAAGAGCAGATTAAAGGATTTCTGGCGGATTAATAAAATTATTAACTTGATTCATGATTTCATAAAATATGCTATATGATATTGCATTATCTATGATCATTTGAAAAGAAAAAAGTCGGAATGAGACTAACACGAATTTAAAGCCTGAATCAGGTAAATATAACATTTAGAAAGAGAATTATTATGGAAAAAACAGAGCAGCAGGCAAGACAGGAGATACTGGATCTTGTATCTGAATATGCAAAAAAATATAAAGTACCGGCAAAGCCCTATGAGGAGGGAGACCGAATCCCTTACGCAAGTCGTGTATATGATGACAAAGAAATGGTTAACCTTGTGGACAGTGCTTTGGAGTTCTGGCTCACGGCAGGAAGATTCACGGATAAGTTTGAGCATGAATTCGGAAAGTACCTGGGAGTTAAGTATGTGAGTCTCGTGAACTCCGGTTCCAGTGCCAATCTTCTCGCCTTCAGTACATTAACAAGTCCTCTTCTTAAGGAGAGACAGGTGAGACGCGGAGATGAAGTCATCACAGTTGCGGCGGGATTCCCCACAACCGTAACCCCTGTAATCCAGTACGGTGCAGTGCCTGTTTTTGTGGACGTGACATTACCAACCTGTGACATAGACGTTACAAAGCTTGAGGATGCCTTAAGCGAAAAAACCAAAGCGGTTATGATAGCCCACACTCTGGGAAATCCTTTTAATCTAAAGGCTGTAAAGGAATTCTGTGATAAGCATGATCTCTGGCTTGTGGAGGACAACTGCGATGCACTGGGCTCCACCTACACAATTGACGGAGAGACAAAGCTTACCGGCACCATCGGTGATATCGGAACCTCCAGCTTCTACCCTCCTCATCATATGACAATGGGCGAAGGCGGTGCCTGCTATACCAGCAACCCGCTGCTTCATCGTATCATGAGAAGCATAAGGGACTGGGGAAGAGACTGCTGGTGCGCACCCGGAAAGGACAATACCTGCGGACATCGTTTCGACGGACAGTACGGCGAGCTTCCAAAGGGCTATGACCATAAGTACGTTTACTCTCATTTCGGATATAACCTGAAGGCAACAGATATGCAGGCAGCTGTGGGAGTTGCTCAGCTTGAAAAGTTCCCGGGATTTGTTGAGAAGAGAAAGCATAATTTTACTTATTTAAAGGAGCTTCTCATAAAGGGCGGTGCTGAAGAAAAGCTGATACTTCCTGAGGCAGAGCCGGATTCGGATCCAAGCTGGTTCGGTTTCCTTATGACCTGTAAAGAAGGTGTAGAAAGAGAGCAGGTTGTGAGATATGTGGAGGATCACGGGGTTCAGACCAGAATGCTTTTTGCGGGAAATCTCATAAAGCATCCATGCTTTGATGAAATGAGAAAAACCGGCGAAGGATACCGCGTTGTTGGAAGCCTGGAAATTACAGACAGGATCATGAAGGATACCTTCTGGGTAGGCTTATATCCCGGTATGACTGACGAAAAGCTCAGCTACATGGCAAAAATCCTGCTGGAAGCATTAAGATAAAGTTTGAAAGTAAACCTTCTGACTTTATCGCTGAGTCAGGTGCAAGCTGGGATAAATCCGGTTTATGCCTGACCCATGGGAGTAATAATGGAAAACACTGGTAAAAATACTGACTTTGAATTTGACCTCGAAAAAATCCATAAGGCAAATCTTGAAATATTAAAAGCTGTAAGAGAAATCTGCATAAGACATAACATTACCTATCTAATCGATTCCGGGACCCTTCTCGGGGCCGTGAGACACCGAGGCTTCATTCCCTGGGATGATGATGTGGATCTCTGCTTCAGACGGGAGGAGTTTGAAAAGTTCAAGGTTATAGCAAATCTTGAGCTTCCGAAAAACATGGAACTGATAATGCCGGATGAGTACCGGAAAGGTGAAGCCTTCTACGATTTCGTCCCCAGGGTAATATATAAGAATTCCCGCAGGCACTCAGAGGATGATGCGGATATGGAGTTTTACGAAGGAAAGCTTAATCACCTTTGGGTGGATCTTTTCATTATCGACAGACTGCCCAAGGGAAAGCTTTCATCTAAGCTTATGCGTTTAAAGCAGCAGATATTTTTCGGTATGGGTATGGCCCACAGACGAAAGCTTGACTGGTCAAAATACAAAGGTCTCCAGAAACTTGAGGTATCGGTACTTGTCGGTCTTGGGAAACTGGTTCCCATGAAGACCATATTCAGGTGGCAGGATAACAGCGCAGGAAAATACACAGAGCTTTATAAAAAGGATAAAAATGTTTCTGCCGGAGAATCCTTTTTCTCAAACTATCAGCCGGATTTTCAGTACTGCGTGGTGAAGGACAGCTGGGAGGAACCGGTTTCCTTTGAATTTGAAGGTGAAAGATTTACAGGTCCCAGAGAGTGGGACAAGGTTCTCAAAATGCTTTACGGAAATTATATGAAGCTTCCTCCTGTTGAGAAGCGTCAGCCCTCCCACAGCGGAAGAGAGCTTGAGATACTTGAAAAATAGCATTAGCGATTAAGGCTCCAAAAAAAGCGTTAGCAGATGAGGAGAAACAATGAAACTGCTTAGCATCGTCGTTTCCGCCTACAATGAAGAGGCAGGAGTAAAGGAATTCTACAGAGTCACAAATGAATATGGTGATAAGCTCCGTGAAAAGGGCTGGAATTACGAGTTTATATTTGTAAATGACGGCTCAAAGGACAGAACCGGTGAGATCCTTTCGGAGCTGGCTGATACTGACAAAGAGCACATTAAGCTTATAAGCTTTTCCAGAAATTTCGGTCATGAAGCGGCGATGATAGCAGGTCTTGACTATGCATCGGGAGACGGACTGGTGTTTATGGATGCAGATCTTCAGCATCCTCCTGAATATCTCGATGACATAACCGGGGCTTTTGATGAGGGATACCAGGTTATCTCAATGGTAAGAACCAGCAATGAAACAGCGGGACTTATCAAAAAGATAACCTCCGGAGGTTTTTACTGGCTCATCAATAAGCTGTCCGATATCTATCTTGAACCGAATGCTTCGGATTTCTTTGCCATCACAAGTACGGTTCAAAAGGTACTTATGAAAAACTACCGGGAGAAGGTAAGATTCCTTCGTGGCTATGTACAGAATGTGGGATTCAGAAAAACCACCATAGAGTATAAGGCGGCTCCGAGAATTGCGGGAAAGAGTCATTATTCCATAAAAAAGCTCTTTACCTTTGCCATGAATACTATCATGTGCTTTTCCAATGTTCCGCTGAAGCTCGGCATCTTCGCAGGCTTAAGCAGCGGATTCCTGGGGCTTGTACTTCTTATATATACTCTGTGCACCCATGACGGGGCACCCTCCGGATATGCCACAATTGTTGTTCTTCTGTGCTTTATGTTTGCGGTTCTTTTTATAGTAATCGGCATCATCGGAGAGTATATAGCCGTGCTTTTCGAAGAGCTTAAAGACAGGCCTCTGTACATTATCGAAGATAAGAAGAATTTTCAAGATTAAAAGAAGAATAATCTATTCTTTCCAAAGATGTTGCTTGTTATTATTTAAACAACAAATCGCGGGGAACACCGCAAAACACAACAAAATCTAGGAGGATTGGATTATTATGAAGAAAGCACTTAGCTTACTTACAGTATCAGCAATGGCAGTATCAATGCTTGCAGGTTGTGGATCATCTAACACAGCAGCTACAACAGCAGCAGCTACAACAGCAGCCGCAACAGAGGCAGCAAAGACAGAGACAGCAGCAGCTACAGAAGCAGCCGCAACAGAGGCAGCTACAGAGGCCGCAAAAGAGGCTGCAGCAGAAGCCGGCTCAGCAGATCTTGCAGATAAGAAGGTTGGCGTATGTATCTATCAGTTCTCTGATAACTTCATGACACTTTTCAGAAATGAATTACAGTCATATCTCGAGTCTCTCGGATTCAAGGCTGAGAATATTTCTATCGTAGATGGTGCTAATGACCAGGCTACTCAGACAAACCAGATCCAGAACTTCATCACATCAGGTGTAGACGTTCTCATCATTAACCCTGTTAACTCTTCATCAGCAGCTACAATCACAGATATGGTAACTGAGGCTAACATTCCTCTCGTTTACATCAACCGTGAGCCGGATGCTCAGGAAGAGGAAAGATGGAAGACAGAGAACATGAACGTAACATACGTTGGATGTGATGCCCGTCAGTCAGGTACAATGCAGGGTGAGATCGTTTTAGATCTTGAGAACAAGGGCGATATCAATGGCGATGGTAAGGTTTCTTACATCATGATCGAGGGTGACCCTGAGAACGTTGATGCTCAGTACAGAACAGAGTTCTCAGTTAAGGCTCTTACAGATGCAGGTGTTGAGGTTGAGTGTCTCGATGATCAGGTAGGTAACTGGGATCAGGCTCAGGCACAGTCACTTGTAGCTAACTCTCTTGCACAGCATGGCAAGGATATCGAAGTTGTATTCTGTAACAATGACGCTATGGCTCTTGGTGCTCTTCAGGCTATCGAGGCAGCAGGCGAGACAGTTGGAACAGATGTATACCTTCTTGGTGTAGATGCTCTTCAGGAGGCTTGTGACAATGTTAAGTCCGGAAAGCAGACAGGTACAGTATTTAACGATCACATTTCACAGTCTCACTCAGCAGCAGATGCAGCTGTAAGATATCTCACAGGTGAAGGCAACGATCACTATATCGGCTGCGATTACGTTAAGGTTACAACTGCAAATGTAGATGACATCCTTGCATCTCTTGGCTGATTCTTTAAAGATCAGGCTAATTGAATCGGAAACATTAAAGAGTGCGGGTGCGACATCGCACCTGTACTCTTTCTTTAACATCAGATTAGGTGTATAATTAAGGTTTTTGTTTTGACCGATGCACCTGGGCAGCGAATGGGAAAAGATTCCCCATCCTGCACGATAAAGAAAATTTACTGGAGGACAAAATGGCGGAGTATAAGCTGGAACTTAGAGGAGTGTCTAAGTCATTTCCAGGTGTAAAAGCGCTGGATAAAGTCAATCTTGCTGTTCGTCCGGGTTCGGTTCTCGCTCTCATGGGTGAAAACGGTGCCGGAAAGTCCACACTTATGAAGTGTCTTTTCGGAATTTACCACATGGACGAAGGTGAGATATATCTGGATGGAAAGAAAGTAGTTATCGATAACCCTGATGAGGCTGCAAAGCGTGGCATAGCCATGGTGCATCAGGAGCTTCAGCCCATACCGGCCAGAAGCATCGGTGAAAACATGTATCTGGGACGTTTCCCGTTAAAAGAGTATGGTCCCATCAAGATGATAGACCACAAGACCATGTACGACGAGACAGAAAAGTGGTTGAAGGAACTTGGTCTTGAATATAATCCGAGGGCTCTTCTCAGCACCCTGTCCATCGGACAGATGCAGCTGGTTGAGATCGCAAAGGCGGTTTCCCACGAAGCTAAGGTTATCATTTTCGATGAGCCTACATCTTCTCTTTCCGATAATGAGGTAGAATTCCTCTTCAAGATCATGAACCAGCTTCGTGACAGAGGCGTTGCCATGATCTATATCTCCCATAAGATGGATGAGATCAAGAGAATAGCAGATGATATCCAGGTAATGCGAGACGGAACCTATGTCGGTACCTGGCCTGCAGCAGAGCTTTCAACAGAAGATATCATTTCCAAGATGGTAGGACGTGAGCTTACCCAGATCTATCCTGAGCATGACCATGAGATAGGTGAGGTTATTCTTGAAGCAGAGCATTTAAGCTCCATACACGAGAAGTCCTTCAAGGATTGCAGCTTCAATATAAGAAAGGGAGAAATCCTTGGATTTGGAGGACTTGTCGGAGCCCAGAGAACAGAGCTTATGGAAGGTCTTTTCGGAATCAGACATCTGTCAGAGGGAACCATAAAGATCCATGGAAAAGAAGTTAAGATAACAAAATCAAAGGACGCCATGGACGCAAAGCTTGGAATGATCACGGAAGATCGTCGTGGAAACGGTATTTTCGGATGCCTTTCCATCAAGGATAACGTAGGTATTTCTATCTACAACAAACACCTAAAGGGTGGTTTTGTTCTGGATCATCCGACAATTAATAAGATAGTTGATGATAGCATCACACAGCTTTCTATAAAAACACCAAGCATGAATCAGCACATCGCTAACCTTTCGGGTGGAAATCAGCAGAAGGTTATAGTTTCAAGATGGCTTGCAAACGATCCTGACATCCTTATCATGGATGAGCCTACAAGAGGTATAGATATCGGAGCTAAGCATGAGATTTATGAAATTATGGAAAACCTTGCAAAGCAGGGTAAGGCCATCATCATGATCTCTTCCGAAATGCCTGAACTTCTCGGTATGGCGGATCGGGTTTATGTTATGTGTAACGGAAAAATCACAGGAGAGATAGATCAGAGAGAAGAAATGACACAGGAAAATGTCATGAGATATGCAACACAGTTCTGATCGATTAAAGATTTAAAGGGGAAAGAAAAATGCAAAAAACACAGAAACAGAAAATCATAGATTTTCTTATCAATAACGGTGTTATCATCGTAATGTTCATCCTCGTTATTTATACAGGACTTACAACCAATAACTTCCTGACAAAAAATAACTTCATGAACCTTCTTGCCAATATGTCATACAGACTGGTTATCGCTCTCGGTATCTCAGGTGCAGTTATCACCGGCGGATGCGATCTCTCCGGTGGACGTATGGTTGGATTTGGTGCCTGTATCGCAGGTACACTTTTACAGAAGGTAGAGTACGGCGGACGTTTCTTCAAGGAAGGCTTCTTGGCAAGCATCACACCGCTTAACCCGTTTGTGGTTCTTATCCTTGTTATGATCATCTGCGGCTGCTTTGGTGCCGTAACCGGATGGTTTATCGCATTCCTTCATGTGCCTCCATTCATTTCAACACTTGCAATGATGGAAATCATCTATGGCCTTGGTCTTATCTATACAGGAGCTACACCTCTCGGCGGATATATCGAAGGATACACAAACTTCGCTAAGCCCGGTCTCCTTGGTATCAACTGGCTGGTTTGGATGGCACTTTTGATGGCAGGTATCACCTGGTTCATTTACAACATGACCCGTCATGGAAAGTACATGTATGCCATCGGCGGAAACAAGCAGGCAGCAGAGGTTGCCGGTGTTCCTGTAAAGCTTACAATGATCCTTATCTATGCTAAGGCATCAGCATTCTTCGCAATGGCAGGCTTCATGCTAGGCGCAAAGGCCGGTGGTGCTTCTATCAATACAGGTCTTTCATATGAGATGGAAGGTATCGCAGCCTGTGCACTTGGCGGTGTATCCGTAACAGGTGGACGTGGTAAGGTTTCATCCGCTATCATCGGTGTTGCCGTACTTGAGCTTTTGAAGGTTGCTCTCCAGTTCCTCGGAGTAGATGCAAACTCTCAGTACATTGCCATCGGTATCGTTATCTTCGTAGCTATTTCTCTCGATATCAGAAAATACGTTCAGAAGAAGTAATTGAGCGAAATAATTCAATCGATTATAATGGGGTCTGTGGTTTTTCCACAGACCTCTTTTGTTTACAGAAGAGCTGCCGTGCGGATCGGCGGAATACGAACGGGAAAGGGATAATGCTCCCACACCCTCGTTAAACATTACAAAAGGAGATAATAATGGGATTTTCAAATATTGCGTTTTCAGGCATGGTGATTCTGGCAGAAACCCAGAGTCCGGTTACCGTGTTTTTTGCCCAGCATGGCATACAGATGGTGCTTGCGGTAATGACAATTTACTATGCTGTGAAGCTTTTGGTTTTTAAGGATGTAGATTCCGTAAGACCAAAGGAGTGGAAGAAGCTCAAAGAAGAAAATGTTGAGCCCTATGCAAGGGAAGCGGGAATCCTCGCACTGGGATTCGCTGCCTGTCTTATCTTTATGGAGATAGTCTCCATGTATGATGGGTTCATGGCTTTACTTTTTATGATACTTGCCGTTTCTCTGATGTTTTTCAGATTCAAGAGGCTTGAAGAGAAGTACGGAGAAAAGAATCCAAAATAAAGATTCCAAAATAAAGATTCCAAAATAAGAAGCTTAGACAAACAGGATTTCATGAATAAAAGAAATAACTTTAGACGTAGCTATAAGGAGCAGTGAATTTGAAGAATTATTCGGTAATGCTGGTAGATGACGAAGAGGATGTTATCAATGTCATAATCCATAAGATAGATTGGGAAGCCCTGGGCTTTTCCGTACAGGGATATGCCCATAACGGTCTTGAAGCCCTGGAAATGGCGGAAGAGGAACAGCCTGATGTGGTCATGACAGACATAAAGATGCCCTATATGGACGGATTGGAGCTTGCCAAAAGACTTAAGCAGCAGTATCCAACTATAAAGATCATCATCTTTTCGGGATTTGATGAATTTGAATATGCCAAGGAAGCCATAAGGCTTGAAGCTGAAGAGTACATACTTAAGCCCATCGATGCAACAGAGCTGAGCGAGGTCTTTAAGCGCATAAAATCCTCCCTTGATAAGGAGTTTGATGAAAAGCAGAATATCAACATGCTTAAAACCTACTATCAGGAAAGCCTTCCCATATTACAGGAGAATTTTTATACCTCCCTTATAGAAGGGCGTGTGTCAGAGGATTACCTCCAAAGAGATATGATGGATTATCAGGTAAGCCTGGAGGGTCCGTTTTATGATGTTGTGATACTCCATAACAGCATTTCACTTGCGCCGGAAGGCATTAACCCTGTGCTCATCACCATGTCCGTAAGGAAACTCTGGGAAGAACAGATGGAGGAAAGGTGGAGGGCAAAGTTTTTCTCCTACCTCGGAAACATTATCATCATAGTTCAGATGGAAGCTGAAAGTGATGTTACCCAGCTCACGGATGCCTGTCAGGTTCTCTGCAGACTCAGTAAGCGTGTGTCCAATGCCACCATAACCGCCGGAATAGGAAAGCCTGTTTCAGGTATAATGTCTCTGCCGAAGGCCTACGAAGGAGCCAGAGAGGCCATCTCCTACAGAGTCATCTATGGAAGAGGCCAGGCCATAAACATTTCCGAGATAGCTCCCGAAAGAAACAAGACCCCGGATAACCTGAAGGCTGAGCCTGTGGATCAGAAGCTTTATGCTGTGTTTAAGGCGATAAAAATGGATTCCGGGGATAATCTTGATATGGAAGTGGAAAGGTACATTTCGGAAGAAATGCCGGTAAATCCTTCCATACAGGATTACAGATTCTTTGTTATGGATATGGTGTCTGAAATATATCGCTTTATAAAGTCCAATCATATCGATACAACAGAGATCTTCGAAAAGGATGAGGATCCTTATGACAAGGTACAGCATATGGATAAGCAGGAGCTTACAAAATGGCTTAAGTCTGTTACGCATGAAATAAGAGAGATCCTTCGCACTAGCCGTCAGGATACAACAAAGGGTTTCGTGTCAAAGGCCATTGATTATGTCAGGGATAATTACAGCAATAAGGATCTTACCGTAGAGAGCATGTGTTCCTACCTTGGCATCAGCTCTGCGTATTTTTCTACGGTATTTAAAAAAGAGACCGGAAAAACCTTTATAAATTATCTCACTGACATGCGTATGGAAATGGCTGTGCGTATGCTTTTGGATGAGAATGAGAAAACCTATGTTATAGCTGAGGCTGTGGGCTACAGTGACCCGAACTATTTCAGTTATGCATTCAAAAAGAAGTTTGGCGTTTCGCCATCAAGATATAAATCTCAGCAAAATGGATGATCAGGAAAACAAAAAGGAATTGAATAAGGCTTCAGGGGTAGAAAAAATTGTTGAGGCAGGAGAGTCCGGGGAGGAGCTTTTGAACAAAAGGGTTTCCGGGGTTAATGAAAGAATCAGGAAATATATGCCCCACACCATACAGAGTACCATTCTTATGGCATTTACGGTGGTATCCTTTACCCTTCTTTTGATCCTCGGGTTAATGCTGTACACCCTGTTTGCCCGCCGTATGAGAAGCGGTACCATAGAGGCCACGCAGCAGCTCATGGAGCAGTCGGTTGTAAACCTTGAGGACTATCTTGTGAGTATGCGGCGTATCTCTGATGCCATGTACTATGATGTCATCAAAAATGCTGATTTTGAAAGAGATTCGGTTGATAATGAGATGAATATCATATATGAGGCTCACAAGGATAATCTGGTGAGTCTTTCCCTCTTTATGCAGGATGGCACCCTGGTTTCGGCATCCCCCATCTCAAGCCTAAAGACCGATCTTCAGGTAACAACCCAGAAGTGGTTCACCTCGGCCTTTGATAAAATGGAGAACCTTCATTTTTCAACTCCTCATGTGGAAAATCTGTTTCTGGATCCTGCTTACAAGTACAGCTGGGTCATATCCCTTAGTCGGGTGGTGGAGCTTACCGAAAACGGAAGCCCGTCTCTCGGAGTCCTTCTTGTAGATATGAACTACTCTACCATTAAGCAGATGATGGAGCGTATCAATACGGACAGCACCGGTCAGTATATCTATCTTACTGATTCAAGCGGAAATATCATATATCATCCGAAGCAGATGCAGATAAACTATGAAATCATCAGGGAAAACAACATTAACAATGCTCATTATGCGGATGGTATACATGATGAGATCTTCGGGGGCGAAAAAAGACAGGTTATAGTTGACAGCATTTCCTATACCGGCTGGAAAATGGTAGCCGTACTTCCGGAAAAGGCATACCAGCTTGACATCAGCAATATGCGACTTCTTGTCATACTCCTTATCGCCTGCGGACTTCTCATCATGATCTTCATAAACAAAATGATCTCAAGCCTCATCTTAAGACCTCTTAATCTTCTGAACAGATCCATAAGAAATATGGAAAACGGAGATATTTATCCTGAAGATATTTATGTTGGGGGAACCCGGGAGGTTGAGCATCTGGGAAAGACTCTGAGACATTCCCTGGGACGTATCAATCAGCTTATGGATGATATCGTTATAGAGCAGGAGGAAAAGCGAAAGACTGAGATGGACGCCCTCCAGTCTCAGATAAATCCACACTTTCTTTACAATACCCTGGATTCCATTGTATGGATGATAGAGGGGGAGAAAAATAAAGATGCAGTGTTCATGGTGACACAGCTTGCCAGCCTCTTCAGAATAAGTCTCAGCAGGGGAAAAAATATCATTCCTGTGGAGCAGGAGATACGCCACGCAGAGAACTATATGAATATTCAGAAGGTAAGGTATAAGAATAATTTCAAGGTGACCTTAGACGTTCAGGAGGAGGTGAAAAAATTTGCAACCATAAAGCTTATCATTCAGCCCATCCTGGAAAATGCCATATATTACGGAGTTGGTGATATGGATCCTGATGATGAGGGAGAGATAAAAATCATTGCAAAATTTGAGCCTTATGGTGATGACATGGCCATATCGAAGGGGATCGATGATATATCGAAAAAACCGGATGAAACAAATTTGCGAAATTCCGGCAGGGTTGGTGAAGCCGGAATGGAGAATGACATTTCCATGGGAGATATTTACATTGAGGTGAGAGATAACGGATTTGGTATGCCTCCGGAGGTTCTGGAAAATCTCCTAAACGATCAGGAAGGGGTAAAACGTGCTCCAAAGCACGGATCCGGGGTAGGACTTGTTAATGTTCATAAGAGAATCAAGCTCAGATTCGGTGAGCAGTATGGTTTAAAGGTGGAATCGGAACCCGACGAGGGAACCTGCATTACCATACACCTTCCGGCGGTACTGTTTAATGAGGAAAATCAGAAGCTGCTGGAAAGCGGACATTATAAATCCCTGAGAAATAAATCTGCCCATGGTTTTTAATCCCGGGAGCCATGCGGCTTCGGGCAGTTCAAAAGAATCCGTAAGGATTCTATCTTTAAACAGGTAATGGTTAGAAATAATGAACGAAGATAAAGAATTTCTGCTGCCTGTGGTGGTGGCGACCCTTATAGTTATTATGTTCTGCCTTGTTATGCTCACAAAGGGCATAAACTCGGAGAACTATAAGATTTCCGTGATAGTCAGCAACTCCTCTGAAGGAAGATGGGTACCTTTTAAGGCAGGTCTTGAACAGGCTGCAAAGGATAACGGCATCGAGCTTGACTATGTGTATACAGATTATATAGACAATATCCAGGAAGAAGCATCCATGATCAATTCAAGGATCTCTCAGGGAGCTGACGGTGTCATAGTGGAATTCTGCCTTAGTGAAGGAATACATGAAATGGTTTCTTCCATAAGTGCCAGGGTACCGGTTGAATTTGTGGTTACAAACGTTGACGCGGATGTGGATGTCAGAGGCAATCATGCAACCGTTGCCCCCGACAATTATGCCGTGGGAAGAGCCATAGGTAATGAGCTTGCCATAGATTTAAAGGGCAGGACAGAAGAGGGAAGAGTTAAAATAGGAATAGTTTCAGGTAATCAGAAACAGTCCGGGATGCAGCAGAGGCTCCGGGGATTTATGGATGCAACGAAGAATCTTGATCCGGAGATAGTCTGGAATGTTTCAGAATCCCGTTACACCAGCGAGGATTTGGAAAAGGCGGATACAAAAAATCCGGCAGAGATAATTGTATGCCTTGATAATAACAGCATGGAGAAAGCGGTAGATTACTGCACAAAGGGAGATTCGGGTGACAAAAGGCTCTACGGCTCGGGGTGCAGCGAAAAGCTTGTGTACTATATCGATTCCGGGCTGATCGACTCCATGATACTTACCAACGATTTCAGTATGGGGTATCAAAGCCTGTCAGACCTTGCATTAAAGCTCAAGAACCGCACCTCGGTCCTTGAGGACAGAGAAGTGAGTTTCGGCGTTGTGAATAAAGAGAATCTGTTCGGAGAGGATAACCAGCAGATACTGTTCCCTATAGTCAGGTAAAGAGGAATCATATGAAGAAAAAATTATTAATGCTTATTACGGCAGGGGTACTCCTGACTCTGCCGGGGTGTGGAGCCGGAGCTGTGCCTGAAAAGCCGGACAATGAAATAAAGATCGGCATCACGGTTTATGACAGGTATGATACCTTTATCGCTGAGATCCTCAAGGATCTGAATGAAGATGTCCTTTCGGCAAGGGCTGAAGCCGGGCAGGAGATAACATTGGAAATATATAACTCCTCCCAGAGCCAGTCCACACAGGATGATCAGGTTGAGGAAATGATAAAACACGGCTGCGATGTTATATGTGTGAATCTTGTTGACCGCACGGCACCTTCCAATATCATAGATGCGGCAAGAAATGCCGATATCCCCATAGTATTCTTTAACCGGGAGCTGGTGGATGAGGATATGCTGAGATGGAATAAGCTCTATTATGTGGGGGCGGATGCATTTGAATCCGGGATCATGCAGGGAGAGCTGGCGGTTGATGTTATAAAGAAGGAAAACGTTGACAGAAACAAGGACGGTGAGATCCAGTACGTTATCCTGGAGGGAGAGGCAGGCCATCAGGATGCCATAGTCCGCTCAGAGAACTGTGTAAACCGGATCCGGGAACTGGGTGTGAAGCTTGATAAGCTTGGTTATGCCATAGCCAACTGGAACCGGGCCCAGGCTTCAAATCAGATGGAAAAGCTTATAAAAAACCATGGAGATAAAATAGAGTTCGTGTTCGCAAACAATGATGATATGGCCCTCGGAGTTATAGATGCATATAATGTTTCGGATATTCCCAGGTATAAGTGGCCCTATATCATAGGCATAGACGGAACGGAACCCGGAAGGGCGGCTGTTAAGGAAGGCAGCATGGCTGCAACGGTCTATAATGATGCCCGTGGTCAGGCCGATGCCATCTTTAACCTTTCGAAAAGACTTGCTTCCGGCGAAAGCCTCGAAGGCCTGGGACTTCAGGGAGATAAATATATAAGGCTCCCCTACCGGAAGATCACAAAACAAAATGTTGACAGCTTCAAGGATTGAGGGTGTAGGCTTCTCCTATAACAAATCATTTTTATTACTTACAGCTTCTGACCAGTAGATATCACCGTGATCGATCATTTTTAAAAATGTTTGTCTGAAAATGTTTCGAAGTGGTGCACACTCTTCTGTATAACCAAACTTTTCGGGAAGGGTGAAGGTTACATCTATGATCTCAGAAGCTATTTTGCTGCCTAAACGCTTGTCATTTAAGCGCAGTAATCCAAAAGCAGTTGAGTCATAAGTGGTATCCCTGGTGCAGGACTTTATCCAAAATTCCGCAAATTGAGCCCACTCCTGACATAGAATGTCATCTGCAACAAAATCAATAACAAGAAGATCCCTGAGGCATCTTGTCACATCCTTTCTTACTCTGTTTCTGTTCAGAAAGTTGATACTCATACGTGAGTCTGTGAGAAGATTCAGCCAGGCCATAGCAAATCTGTCTGCACGAGTCTGATTTTTTATAGCTTCAGGGTAGCGTTTAAGGAGGATTTCAAGCCTTCTTTCATTGTCTGAAAAAAATTGCCTGTATTCATCCTCAGAAGCAAATCCGTCTATATTTTTTGGATCGACAGATTCCTGAAAGGATTCATAATTATCCGATAGGGAGATCAATTCGCGAAGTACTCTTTCCCGGTCATCTATATCGGCTATGTCATAATACTGTTTAGCCCAGTCTTTTTTTAAGTTTAAATTGTCTTTAATGATCTGATTTAAAAGCATGTGATTTTTATTCCGATCTCTGTTCCGTAATTGATTTTTTCATAATTCTATCATCAAAACTTTAAAAACTACAGATATATAAAACTATTGACGAAAAAGATAGTCAATGTTATCATGTTCATAAAATAGCGGAAGGGGTAAAAAATGAACAAGAAATCAACATTTGACAAAAACAGAATAGATTGGTTTATAACTTTGGTTCCGTTTCTTCTTATAGGATTGATGTGTGTGTTCTTCTTTGTGATGCCTCAGGAGTCCAATGTCAT